>DXVA01000136.1 GCA_019408975.1 Lentisphaeria bacterium
GTGGGCTCGGAGATGTGTATAAGAGACAGAGGTAATCTTCCGGAAAGGAAAGTGGGAATATGCGGAATAATGCAATGATGTCCATGGATGCGGCGGCGGAGTCTCCACTTCCGGAGATTGAACCGGCGCGGGTGGTTGCGGACGGGTTGCCGGAGATTGATCCGGCGCGGGTGGTTGTGGATAAACCGGCCGCGGATCCCCGAAGGAAACGGCTTGTCAGGAAAATGTTTCAGGAGGGAGACCCCTTTGCGATCTTCGAACCGGCGGAACGGAAACGCCTGTCCGAGCTGAATCTGGATGTGCGCGATCAGAAGCAAATCATGCTGGCCGCCTTTTTTGCGGACGGAGACGGGAAACGTTTTGACTGGGCCTATTCCAATCTGCGGGGGTTGACTGATCAGGTGTTCGGGCGGGATTTCGATACTGACCGCGCCTTTGCGGAAGTCTGCAAGATTTACGAGAAACCGGCGGACCCGGGCTTTTCAATGAAAACTGACGGTTCCAAGGCCGGAGAACTCGGACATGCCCTGAAGTCCGGCTTTGGACGGGTTGGCGCCGATGCTCTGAAGACAGTCAAGATGCTTGCGGAAAAACCAAGCGGTCTTGCCCTGATTGCGGATCTGCTGATTCCAAACAATGCCTGGCAGCGGATGCGTGAACGTGCGGTTGCCATGACTCCGCTGAACGACTGGATCGACACCTATGACAAATATGCGGAGTATGAAAGCGCCGCCGCGAATATGAAGGGGGACTGGTTCAGCAATTCGGATTCCGTGGGCGACTGGGTGTTCCAGGCGCTGAAAGGGATTGTCGCGGAAGCGCCGGCGATGGCGGTGCAATTCGGCGCATGGGCGGTGAATCCCGGCGCGGGAATCGCTGTTACGGCGGGAAGTTCCGCTGCCGGAAAGTATTACGATTTGCAGTCGGAGGAGATTGATCCGCGCCTGAAACTGCTGAATGCGCTTCTGACCGGGACGGTAAACGGCGCATTGGAACGGGTGACTGTCGGAATCATCCGCGGCAAGGGCGCCGAGAAAGTCGTCAAGGAAGGACTGAAAAAGGGGTATAAGAAAGCTTTGCTGTATTTTGGAAAGAACACGCTCAAGGAAGGAGCGCAGGAATTTTCCGAGCAACTGGCGGAAAATACAGTGGACATGTTTACGGGGGTGGGCGGCGGAACTCTGGGAGAACGTGCGCGTCATCTGCTCCGGGGAACAGGAGAGAGTGCAGTCATCGGGATGTTTTATGGCGGAGGGGGGTCCGTTCCCGGATATGTGAACGCTCTGGATGTGGAGCGGCGCAATGAACTGATCCGCAGCACCGCGGAACAGGAAATAGAGCGGATCAAAGGGATCGCAAATGCGTCCAATGAACAAATACAGAAGATGAAGGAGCTGCAAACCCTGCTGGAGTCTGACGATCTGAACAAGGTGGCGGACATCATCGTGACCCAGCGCATTATGGAAGCCGCAGAACGGCGCAGGAAGCGGGAGCAGGAGATCGAAGACGCGGAGACGCCGGATCTGGGATATGAAATCGCGGATGATCTGGACAAGGAAACGGTCATCAGGGCGAAAGAAGCCGACGAACGGCTGGCAATCCGGAATACTTTGCGGCACAACCCGCAGGATACCGAGGACGCAGTTGCGGAAGCGTCCGCCTTCTACCGGGACACGGTGTTCCATATCGTTCACGGGCGCGGAGATTATCCCGCGGACGTGCAGGCGGAAATGGAGCGGATCGGGAAAAATCCGGAGCAGATACGGGCATTCACATACGGCGGAGAGGTTTATGTCAATGCCGACCGTGTGCGCCCCTCGGAAGTTCCGGCTCTGCTCCTGCATGAAGTCGCGGGGCACAAGGGACTCCGGGCGGTGTTCGGGAAAGACTTCGACGCGCTGCTGGATTCCGTCGTGAAAGAGCACCTGAACGAACAGGATTTTCTGGAAATCGCGGAACGGTATCATTGTGATCTGGAAACCGTGGACGGGGCGCGTTATGCGGCGGAGGAGTATCTGGCGCATTATGCGGAACTGCATGGCGGCGACATCAAGCCGAAATGGTGGAGGGAGACGCTTCAGCGGATTCGCGTATATCTCTCGAAACATCATCTTTACCGGAACGTCCGCTTTACCGATGCGGAAATCGAAGTGGCGCTTGCCCGATCCATCAGACATACCAGATTGCGAGATAGCGAGATTGCGAGATCGCGAGATGTAAGGTTTGCGGCGGCTCTGCGGCGGGAGGGAGCGCCGAACACAGCAGAAGAACGGGGACAGCTGCGGGACGGGAATGTGCCATATGCCGCCGGTTTTATGGAATGGGCGGGATTGTCCGGAAAGCGACTGTATGCGGATTATGAGTTCTTGCGTGGAAAGCATCCGGAATATTTCGAGGATGCAGAACATGCCAGAGCAGCAGTGGAATTCGTGCTTGACGCTCCGGAAGCTGCTTTACCAGTTGGAAAAAATCTCGCCTTTGTGCGGAGAGATGAACCAACAGGCAGAATCTACCGGGTGGAAGTGGAGAAAGAAAACCGAGGGAAATATAATCATGTCCGTTCGGTTCATGAACTGAATGATACGCAATATGAGAAATCGAAAGTCGGAGCGACGTCCGCTAACGCCGCGTCCCCGGCAATACTACCGTCCCAAAACTATGTGCGGCAGACTGAAAACAGTCTGACAGGTCAGCAAGGCAGGACCTTTTCCGACTTTCTGAGATACGATAATGCTGTTTCAAGGAATGTCAAGGACGGAAAGGACAAAAAGGAAGAAAGAATATCGAACAGGGAACAAGGAAGTAAGAAGGAAGAAGACGGGAAAAGCGATGTGAGGTTTTCCGTGGCTCCTGTGTGGACCGGGTCGGCGGCGGATTATGAACAGCCGAGTCTGCAATACATCGGGTCAGGCGAAGGGGCGCAGGTCTACGGCTGGGGGCTGTACGGTTCGGAATCCGAACAGGTCGCGCGGTGGTATGCCAAAGCCGATGTGGAACGAAAGAACAGTGCAAAGATCCTGCTGGACGGCAAAGAATACGATCTTTACGAGATCGCGGGAGCGGAAGGGGACATCGCTGCCGATGTGCTTGAAGACGTTTTAGGACGCAAGGGGAGCACTGCCGGAACCATGACATTTTACCGGAGCTGGATCAACAAGTCCACGGGCGAAGATGAGGAGTTTTACCGGCGCCGTCTGGAATGGCTGGAAAAGAACAAAGACCGGATTCAGTATGTTCCGGAAAAAGAGCAGGGCGGGCGCAGGCATCTCTACCGGCAGACGTTCTTCGTCGGCAGGGAGGAGAATCTGCTGGACTGGGACAAACCTGTCTCGGAGGAACAGCAGGAGAAAATCACGGAACTGCTGAAAGAGGAAGGATTGTTCCTTGACGGCGATCCGGACAAGGCAAACGCCGATTTCCGGGAATTGAAACGGAGACAGGACGCGGGGGAAGATATTTCCGAAGAAAAACTTGAAGCCGCATACGACAAGGCGTCGAGGCTTTACGCGCAGCGGAAAGTGACCGGGAGAGACAGGTCCGGGCTTCCGTCCGGTTCCACGGTTTATGAGAATCTGGAGGAGATTCTGGGCGAACCGCAGGCGGTCAGCGAATTTCTCCACCGCGCGGGAATCGACGGCGTGACATATATCGGACACAGTTCCGGCATCAGGAATTATGTTGCGTTTTCGGATCAGGATATCCGCGTGGACGAGCATATCCGGTTTTCCATCGAGGAGTATTCGGCGGAAGAACAGGAGGACATTATCGCCTCCATGCGGCCGTTTGTCGGGAAGTATGCGGACAAGGAGGATTCCGAGTATGTTGATTTTCTGGCAAAGCGGGGAATCACGGCATCGGAACAGGATGCGCGGTATTTCGCTTCGCGTGCGGCAAAACTCAATCAGTCCGACGCGCGGAGACGGGCAAAGGAACTGGAAAACAAATTTCATTACGAGAACAATTTCTGGATCATGCATCTGACGGATTTCACAGGGACGTCCGATTTCAAGATTCGTCCGTCGCTGCGTTTCAAGGGAGAGGATTTCTCCGGGACGTTCATTTCGGACGCATGGCGCAACAAGGGAAAGAAGTTTACGCCGAAGAGTGCGCGCGATGCGGAACGGCACATCCGCAAGCTGGAAACCGCCGACGGTTACGCCAGCGACGAACTGGCGAGATACATTGCCAGAAAGACCGGCGGCGAAGAACTGGAAATCGAACAGCAGATGATCGATTATTTCCGCAATCTCACGAAGCCAGAACTGCATCAGCAATACAAGGCATTCAAAGACAGCGAGACGTTCGGAGACCGTGTGGCGGATCGGAAGATGCGCGAAGCATGGGAGGCGCAGGAAGAAAACCGGATCAGCATGGAACTGGAAGATATCCTGACCAACGGGCGGCAGATTACGGAAGAGTATCTTGCCAAAGAGCCGGAAGTGGTCAAACGCCTTGCACAGCAGCTCCTTGGGAACGGGGAACGCAAGTATTACAAAGTTTACAAGAACGATCTTGAAGCGATCAACGCGGCTTTGCGGCAGGAAGAGGGGGACGCCTCCGGTTTTGCACAAGGATGGAGAGCCGCCAAAAAAGAACTTGCGGCGAAATACTTGGAGCGGATCAAGACGGAACGGGAAAAGGCGTGGCAGCATTACAAAGCACAATTTGCGGAACTGCGTAAGAAAATCCTTGATGACCGGACAGATACGCAGAAACTCCAGACGGAGGCGGCACAGTTCGCAAGGAGAAATATTCCGGAGGATTACCGTGGGAAAATCATCGACCGGATCGCAAAACTCGCCTCTTACAGCAGTCTGCCTACAAAGGCATATCCGGAAGGGAAACGGAAAGCGATGTTCGACCAGCTGCTGGAGGATATGCTTCTGGTCGGGAGCGAGGCAAGGAAAAAGATCGAACTGGAACGGCTGCATGACCGTCTGGACGAACTGGCGCCGCGCCGGAGTAACGGGAAAACTGTCGGGACCCGAAGCGAGGAATCACAAAAAGAATTGAATCTGATCCGCGATATTGTGGATGCGTCCGACAATGCAAATGCGGCGCGTCTTGCCGAGCTGGCGCAGAAGATGGATGAGGCGGACCGGATCGGACAGGAATTGAGTGACGGGGAACTGCTGGAATATGCGTATCTTCAGAATTTCAGCAATCTGGAAGAAAAAAGCCCGGAGCATCTGAAAAGCTGTATCCGCGCAATTGATTCCATTGCACGCAAAGGGAGGAGCGATTTCCGCACACAGATTGCGGAAGTGATGCATCAAGTGGCGCGGGAGCGTGATCTGTTCATACAGGCTGTCAGCGGCGGCAAAGGCGTGATGTCTCCGCAGAAAGCCGATTTGCAGCAGGCAAGACGCAGGAAGTATGCCGTGCTGATGTCCGCCGGAGAATTCGCGCGGCAGAACATGAATCTGGAATTTCTGTTGTCCCATATCACCATGAACGAAGGTGTTGAGTTTGAGAAATCGCATTTCCATGAATATATCAGGCGGGTTCACAGGTGCAGGCAGGAGTATAAAAAGCGCCTTACAGCACGCAATCAGGATTTTGAACGAGAGTTCGACCGGATATTCGGAACGGACGGCGTAATCTCCCGCGGCAGTGAGTTGAAACGCCTGCGGGAAAAGTCGGAACATACGGGCATCATGCGCCATCAGCGGGAAAATCCGCGCGATGGAGTCAAGTTCGAGTGGGTGCCTTACAGCGAAGCAAAGCAGCTGCTGCGGGAATATGATTACGGTGAGGGACGCGGAAGCCTGCTTGCACATGAAGCGGAGGCAATCCGCCAGCAGATCAGCGATTATGTGCAGAAAGCGGAAAAGAAGACTTATCCGGAGATTGGCGACGCCGCCACGGATGAAGTTATCAAATTCATCCGCAAAGATGCGCGCGAGGGTATGATCTGCATTCCGCGCGTTGTGGAACCGGGACGTCTGGTTGAACAGCCGTTCAGCCAGATGGAAGCGCTTGACATGTGGCTGATGAGCCGTCAGGCGGATGTTGCAATGAAAATGCGGTTCAACGGCTGGACGGATGAGAGCATGAAGCAGCTGGAGGCGTTCCTTGAACCGAAGGTAAAGGAGTTCGGACTTTTCCTGCAAAAGGAGATTGCAGGAAACTTCGAGGCGCTGAACAGTGTTTACAGGAAAATGTATTATGCGGAAATGAACCACAACCCGGATTACTGGATGACCAGTTACAGCAATCTGAAACGCTCCGAAGAAAATACGGCGGCGGATATGGGAAATGCGTTCAAGGTGTACGGCGTCGCGCCCGGAATGCTGAAAAACCGTCAGTTTCATCTGCTCGAACCGAAGGCGGGGGATGCGATTGCCAAATGGAGCAATAATGCGATCCAGAGCGAACACTTCATCACACATGCCGAGGAAGTCCGGAAGTGGAGGCGGCTTCTGAACAATAAATCCGTGCAGGATGCAGTCACGCAGTATGTCGGGGATGATGCATACAGAGCTCTGGTGGAAAAGGTACAGATCTTTGCGGACGGCGGACGGCGCGACATTGAAAAATGCAGTTTTGCCGGATTGTTCAGCAATTGGGCGCGGACCAATGTGCTGTTGAACATCGGCAGCGGCTTGAAGCAGATGGCGGGCGGTCTTGCCTATATGAACGATATTCCCGCCGGCGCATTTGTGAAGTATCAGGCGGCATTTTACCGGCATCCGGTTGAAAATGCAAGGATGCTGATGAATACGCCGTATTTCAAGATGCGTTTTGCAAGTTCCGGCGACCGCGATCTTGCCATGCTGATGAACTGGGCTGCCAGTTTAAGCGGCAAATCCGCCGCCTACGCAAAACAGCTGACGGAATACGGCAGTCTTCCCATGCGCCTGGGCGATGGCGTGGCGGTGCTTTCCGGAGGCTGGGCGGTCTACAAATATCATTACGACAATCTGATCAAGAGCGGAGAAACGCACAAAGCCGCGCATGAGGAGGCGCTGCTTCGTTGGGAAATGAGCACAGAACGCACTCAGCAGTCCAGTGAACCGCATAATATGAACAGGTTCCAGTTGGGCGGTCCGGTGACGCGCGCGCTGACAACGTATTTATCCAACCCGATTTTGACGATGCAGCGGGAGTTTGATACGATTACTGCATTAGCCAAAGGGCGCGGAGGGCGCAAGAAGCAGGCAGAAAGCCTGACAAAACAGATTTTCGTGAATCATGTCATAATCCCGTTTCTGATGGAGTTGATCGGCAATTTCCTGCGTCACCGGGAGAATTGGGAAGAATATGAATGGGCAAGAACTGCTTCCGCAATGCTTGCCGGTCCATTTTGCGGCGTGTTTGTTCTGGGGGATGTGCTGGAAACGGTTTTCAATACCTTGTTTTCCCACGGCGGAATGATGTTTTCCGGTGGCCCGGGGCGTGATTTCGAGCTCGCCGTCAGAAGAACAAAAAAGCTTTTCAATGAAGAAGTCAGCGGCGACGATGTGTATAAAGCAATAGAATCATGGGGCAAAGCGGCATCTGTCCTGCCTTATGTCGGTATCGTGTCGGCTGTCATGAGGGAGTTGAGAAAAGCGAAAGATTTTCTCGTGCAGGAGAAGTAGAGGCCAGTGATTAGTGGTCAGTGGGCAGTAGCTGGTGATTAGTTAAGAGTTAAGCGTGATTAGTGGTCAGAAAAGCGGGTTAAAGGGTGCAACCCTTTCCTCCACTGATCACTGATCACTGACAACTGATCACTGAAAAGGGTGCAGCCCTTTCCTTCACTGATCACTGATCACTTGAAGAAAGAAATAACAGGGAAGAAGTAACAAGGAGGGATTATGAGATGACAGTGGAAAGCATGGATTGCAGGGCAAGGTATGCGACGGATGGAGTGCAGAAGACATTTCCCGTGGTGTTCCGTTTCCTGCGGGCGGGAGATCTGGGAGTTTATTGGGCTGAAAACTCGCAAATCGAAAACGTAAAATATGAACTGAACAAAGATTATACCGTTGCCGGGAATGACGGCAGCTTTGAAAACGGCGGGACGGTAACCTTTGCAACGGCTCCTCCGGCGGGACGTCTGGCAATCCGGCGCGAAATACCTTATACGCAGGAAAGCAATTATACGCCAAACGGCGACATACCGGCAGAAACGTTGGAAGGAAATCTTGACAAGGCTGTCATGCTGATACAGCAGCTGAAGGAGGAGCTGGAACGGTGCATCAAGGTCGCAATCGCAAGTGGGGAATCGCCGGAGGCATTGCTGAAATCCATTTTCATGGCGAAGGATTCGGCACTCACCGCCGCGCAGGCTTCGGCGAACTCTGCAGAGAACTCTGCGGCAATCTATGCGCAGATGGCGTGGATATGGACGGAAATCACCGGAGACGACACGCTGTTCGAGAAGGCGTTCATCACGGCAAAGGACGCCGCTGAAGCCACAGGCGCAATCGACACCGCCGCAGAAGCCGCGAAAGCAGGAATCAATGAAGCGAGTCAAGCCGCCCTGAATCATGCGCTGGCTGAAGTCAAGGAGGCGAAGGAATCCAGTCTGGACGCACTCGAAACCGCAACGGGTTCCGCAAACGCCGCAATCGACCTGAAAATCTCCGAAGCAATCGGCGCGGACGGAACCCTGACCGTGATGAAGGACGCTGCGGAACAGGCTCTCGCGGACGCACAGGCAAGTTCGGAATCCATTCAGGCTTCCATGAATGCGGCAAAGGACGTCGTTGATTCTGCCGTAGCGGGGGCTTTGCAGCGCGCGGAGGAAGCGCTTGACCGCGGGGAGGAAGTGGAGCAAGGCGTGCTGACGGCTCTGCAACAGGCGCAGAATGCCGCAAGCAGTGCCAGCAGTTCTCTGACATCGGCTCTTGCACAGGCGCAGGCGGCGGCTGATGCGAAGGTCGCCGCTGAATCTGCACAGGCGGCGGCTGAAGCGGCGGCGGGAGAAGCGGGTTCGCTGGTGAATGCTTCGGTGACTGCTCACAACAATAACACAGCCGCGCATCCCGCGATTCAGAATAAGTTCGCCTCTTATCTTCCCCTTGCGGGCGGGACGATGACGGGTGCCATCAAGCGGAACGGGGCGGCAATACATAATCCGACTGCCGCAGGATATATCGAACTTGTTGGCGATTCAGGCGGTAACAACGCTCAGGGCGGGGTGCTGATACTGTATGACAAGGCGAATACATCATATCCGGGCGGCTTTTTATTGCGCTCAGGCAACGCATCGGCTTACGCGGATTTGCGCGGAACGCCGGACGGAAAGCTCACGTGGAAGGGAAGCGCCATTCTCCGAAGCTATTTCGCTCATGCGAACAATCTGAACACGATCAAACTGTACAGCGGCCAGAATTATCTGCAAGGCGGCTATCTGGAAATGATCGGCACAGGCGTTGCAGAGAATGGTGGAGAATTCCGCATCGGAGCATCCAACGGAACGACATCTCATCAGCTGCGCGGAACGCCTGACGGACAACTCATGTGGGACGGCAAGACAATCCTGAACGACTCCAACGACGGAGTCGCAACCACGCACACCGCAGGCACGGGGACGACCTTCGTCTGGTATCGGAAATTCACGTCCGGATGGGTTGAACAGGGCGGGTATGTCGGAGCATCAGCGGACAGCGTTACGTTTCCCGTGGCGTTTGCCGATACAAATTACTGTCTGCTCCGGACACGGTATACTCAAGTCGGAAATGACATCAGTGATCACTGCCAGAATATTTCAACGCGTTCTGCCACAGGTTTTACAATCAACCCCACCTATGCGCCGACCCACGGTTCGTGGTGGTTCGCCTGCGGACAGGCTGCGAGCTAATGTAGTGGTCAGGGGCTAGTGGGCAGTGGTTAAGGAAAAATCAAAAATCAAACAGGGAGAAGTCATGTTAGGAACAAAAATTTACAAAACGGATTTGAAGGCGGCTGATGATACGCCGGAAGAAAAGGAAAGAGCGGACGCGGTTCAGGCGCAATACGCGGAACTGGCGGTCTGGTGCACGGAAAACAACGCCACAATGGAAGATAAGGGCGAATACTACGAAGCCGTGGAACTGCCCGACCGCACAGAGGAAATCCTGAAAGCGCAGGCTTTGCGAAACGCAAAGGAAACGCTTGCCGAACTTCAGCGGGTTTCGACAGTCCGTTCCATCCCGCTTGAGGATGACGCGACGGCTCTGATTGTGGCTCCCGCGTGTCCCGAATGGACGGCGGGAACGCATTACGAGGCGGGAGATGTCGTCAATCATAACGGACAGGCTTACAGAGTCATACAGTCTGTGGACTCGCTGGAAAGTCAGCCCCCGGACGCGGAAGGAATGCTTGCGATCTATCGTCCGCTCATGCCTGAACACGAAGGCACATTGGAAGACCCGATACCGTTTGTTTCGGGAATGGATGTCTACAACGGGAAATATTACAGTTACAGCAGTGCGGTTTATCTTGCGAAAGCTGATATGCTCCCCTGCACGTGGGCTCCGGGCACGGAAGGTCTGTGGCAATGGGAGCTGGTGTAAGATTGCGAGATTGCGAAGTTGCGAGATAGCGAGATAGTGGCTAGTGGTTAGTGGTTAGTGGGCAGTTAAGAATTACTGATCACTGACAACTGATCACTAAAAAGGGCGTAGCCCTTTCCTTCACTGATCACTGATCACTGACAACTGATCACTATAACAAAAGAAAGGGAAAACAACAAATGAATTGGCTTGGTATTACGGAAGTGATGGCAAAGTTCCCGACAAGGGTGCTTGAGAAAGAAGACGGAACTATTTATCAGGGTTGGAAGTTTGGCGATCTCTACGCCGTCCAGAGAACCCGCAAACTGGAAGACGGAACGCTCGTAACGGAACGCACAGTCTCCCCGGTCGCATGGTCTGCGGTCGAAACCGCCACGTATGTGGAAGTGGATTACTTCAATAGTTAAGAGTTAAGAGTTAAGAGTTAAGAGTTAAGAGTGCAGGAGTGTCCTTCCGGTCATTCCTGTCCTTCAAGTCTTTCACTCAAGGAAGGAAAAACTATGAAATTCAAATATGACCCGATTCTCGGTCTCATCCGTCCTGAAGATGAATCTTCATCCTCCTCCGGTGGTGGAACCGATGGCGGCTCGACGGAGTATTACAAATGCGCATCGGTCGATACGTCCGCGAAGACAT
>DXVA01000137.1:0-3630 GCA_019408975.1 Lentisphaeria bacterium
GTGAAAATCCAGCGTGCCGATCAGAACCCGGATTTCCCCCGTGGCGTTGTCGATCAGGACCGCCGCCGCGTCATGAACCCCGTCAAGGGAATCCCGCCGCCTGATCAGGACATTCCGGACCATCCGTTCCAGTTCCGGGTCGAGTGCAGTATGAATCACGCTGCCGCCGCCTGCTTCCCGCAGAGCCTCTCTGCAATAATGGAGATACGGGTTTTGCGACAGCTGGCGGAATGGCGACTGCCGGGTGAAGTCGCGGAGCCGCAGCGGTTCCGAATCATAGATACGCTCTGCTTCCCCAGCGTTCAGTATGCCATGATGAACCAGCGCACGCAGAACAAGACGCTGACGTTTTCTCGCATTTGCAAAGGAACGGTCGGGGCGGAACCTGTTCGGTTTCTGCGGCAGTCCGCAGAGCAGGGATGCCTCCGCCTGGTTGAGTTTCGACGCGGGAAGCCCGAAATAATAGTTTGCGGCGGCTTCAAAACCGTAGATTTTGCCGCCGAACGGAATGCGGTTGATGTATTCGGTCAGGATTCTTTCCTTGGAGTAGAGGCGTTCCAGCTTCCGCGCCCGCAGTATCTGCATGAATTTGCGCGAAAGCGTCCGCTTTCTGTCCGGTTCCGCCATTGCCGCGAGCTGCATGGTGATTGTGGACGCGCCGGAAATGATTCTGCCGCCCGTCAGATTCTGATACAGTGCGCGGAGTCCCGCAAGATAATTGACGCCGCCGTGACGGTAAAACTGCCGGTCTTCCACGGCAAGAAGCGTAGTGACAACATGTTCCGGCAGATCGTCCAGGGAAATTTCAAAACGCCATTGACAGTCGTAAGTCCGTTCCGCATGGATTTTATTTCCCCCGCAGTCATAGTAAACCCGTGCAGGAGTCTGTTTCATGATGCGCGGCATGGGATCTTCCACGAAACACGGCGCGACATACCAGAATACAGCCGGAATCATGCCGCAGAGGCAAAAAATCCCGACTGCAATTCTGAAACGACTGCGGTATGCAGGCATAATCGAAAACATCCCTCACTGACCACTAGCCACTGACCACTAATCACTAACCACTGACCACTGACCACTAACCACTAGCCACTGACCACTAGCCACTGACCACTAACCACTGACCACTAACCACTGACCACTAATCAATCTCCAGCATTCCCCCGTCGGCAAATGTGCCGTCAGTGTCCGGGGCATACATGGCTTCCGCATGAAGCGGTGGAACGGTATATTTCCCACGGGTGACGGCGCGGGTTCTGTAACGGAACGTGATTCGTCCACGATCAAGAATGTCGCCGAAGAGCAGAAAACGGTCTTCGCCCTTTTCGACATATTTGATGCGGAGATTTTCAACGTTCTGCTGTTTGATCGCCCCTGCACGGGTTGCCAGCAGATTATCCTCGATTTCGAGCCCGCCGGGAAGAAGATCGGAAATGACGACATTCTTTACCGGGCCGGAAGCTTCCAGCACCCAGCATACCGTGATCAGTTCTCCGTGTTTTGCTTCCGTGACAATCATTCCTTTTTCATTCACATAAACTTTTGAAAGTTTCAGCGCTCCCTCTTTCGTGCGCATCCGTTTCGGGACTCCCGTGGAACTCACCTGAACATAGATCGGCGCATTGCCGGTGTTGGCAAGTTCCGCGGATTCATGTTCCCGCAGGCGGAAGGTCTGCGGCGCCGTAGTGTCGATCTCCGCCGTTTTCCCGGATGAACAGGTCAGACTGCCTTGAGAAACTCCGCTTCCCGCCCGTGCGGCATAGGCGGAGAGCCCGAGGACGCCCCATGCGTTTGCGTGCGTAGTGCCCCAGCCGTTGTCGTCCGGGCGGACTTTCCGCCGGAGGATTTCGGCAAGTTTCACGGCATGGGGGGATTCCGGCATGATTTCCGAAAGAATGCAGAGCGTCATTCCGCAGCGGCAGTTTTCGTCGGCAAACTCGTAAGGCATATTGTTTTCGCGCCAGACCTCCGCATTCATCGCCCGCGTGACAGCCTCTCCGCCTTCGCCTGCGTAGTTTGCCTTGATCAATGCGGCGCCGGCAAGGAACGAAGCAAAATCAACGGCGGAACCGGCAAGGAGATTCTGCGCATTCCTGACAGCGCCGCTGTGTCCGCCCAGAGCGAGAACGTAAGTGGCATAAGCTCTGACGCCGCGCGGTTTCGACGCATCCGAAGCAAGACTGTAAAGATAGGCGTTGATCCTGTTCTTCGCCTGACGGTCCAGCGAGATGAGATCTCTTGCCGCCGCTTCAAACAGGAAATGAGAGACGAATACGGACGCGGATTCCCATGTGGTTTCGCCCCCGGGCCACATGCAGAACGATCCGTTGTAAAGCATCATGGAAAGAATGGACGCCGCGGCGGATTCCAGCTTCGGGACAACGCTCTGCGCCTCGGCTTCCGTCAGCAGCCCGACTTTTTTCAGCGTATCCGCCGCCAGAAGCGGAAACGCTCCTGCGGCAGTCTGTTCCAGGCAGCCGTAAGGGTAGCCATTGAGGAATGAAAGCGCTTTCGAGGCGGCGAGGGCAGGGGATGCCGAAACTTTGATTTCCATTTTGACGGCATCATCTGCCCAATCCTCTTTTTTGAGTGCGATTTTGAGTTTTTCTCCAGGTTTGACCATATGGAAAGCGGTCTGCGTCACAGGCGGATTCGCATTGCGGACCGTAATCAGGGATGTTCCGCTTTCCCATGTATTGAGTTTCGCCCGGACGGAATAGTTTCCGGCGGTGCCGCCTGCTTTCACTTTGAATTTGCAGACTGCTGATTTTCCGGGTTTGAGCTGTTTTACGGAGCAGTGCTTTTCCCCGGAGATTTTGAAGTTTTCCGGGAGGGTGACGGAGAGCATTCCCGTGATATCGGGAATTTCATGGTTGAATACCGTGCAGGTCAACTCGAATTCATCTCCGGGGGCTACCGCGCGGGGGGCGGATGCCGTGATCGTGACTTTGTCCCGCAGAATGAGATCGCGTGATGCGGAGCCGACTTTGTCGTCGGACGAGGCGACAGCTATGATCCGCAGTGCCCCCGCCTGTCTCGGCAGTTTGATTTCAGCCTTCATTCTGCCGTCTTTATCCGTCCTGACGGCATCCAGCACGATCACTGCCGCTTTTTTCATGTTGAGTTTGTCGGCATTTTTCAGGGACGAAGCTCCGTATGCGGGACTCATTTCCTTGTCTCCGCCGATTCTGCCGTCCCTGCCGATCCGAAGATCGGGGAAAACAGAGCCGAAAATGTCGCTGAACCGGTAGGGGCAACGGTATTTTCCGTAGAAGAAACCGAAGATGTCCGGCACCTGATAGCCGGTCAGAGAGAGTATTCCCGCATCCACGGCGTAGAGCTGGACCAGCGATTCCACCGGGACATTGCCGGCACCGGTTACTCTCGCCTCGATCGTGACGGTTTCCGCCGGAGCCGCCGTTTCAGGCGCCGCGAGAGTGATATTGAGTCTGTGCGTTTTCTGATCGACGTTCAGCGCCAGAAGCCCGAAACTCCGCTGTTCTCCGGAAAGAAGCGTGACGCCGCTGAAACAGGAGGAGGTCTGAAGCGTCTGCGGAATCCTGACCGCGACGGTATTTTCTCCTGCTTTGACCTCCACGGCTTGCATGGTGTCCAGCTCTCTCCCCC
>DXVA01000137.1:3640-4170 GCA_019408975.1 Lentisphaeria bacterium
CCCCGTGGCGATGAATGCAAAGCCTTTCCCCGGACTGCGGAACGTCACAAACGCGGTTTCTCCCGGCAGGTAGACGGAGCGGTCTGTTTTGAAGGCAAGTACAGCCGGATTCGAGGTGCGCCCGCCGCCGTCCCCGGCGGAATGCCAGAATTCCATGCGCGTGCGGCGCACCGGGTCCTCCGCGACAATCTCATAGTATCCGGCACTCAAATCCTTGAGTTCCAGTATGCCGGACTGCATATCCGACTTCACGGTTCCCTCTCTGACCGGACGCTTTTCCAGTTCCCAGATGCGTTTGAGCCCGTTCCGGCTCCGGCGGAGCACATAGTTCCATTCCAGCCTGTAAAGCCTGTATCTGAAATCCGCCGCAGCCTTGAGCTGATGTTTCGTGTCGGCGGGAAGGAGTTTCCATTGAATTTCCGCCGTGCGGTCCTTAACTTTACGGGAGTCCGGATACCTGAGACCGATGTAGTAATCCGCGGGGTGGCAGACGATCACTTTTTTTGCCGTGACTGCGCGTCCGCCGGGTT
>DXVA01000137.1:4180-11085 GCA_019408975.1 Lentisphaeria bacterium
TTGACCTCTGCCGAAGCATGGAGACGGACCGGCAGGTAAGCCTTGCCCCCCTGTGCCGCGAAACCGGGATATGCAATCTTGGCCGCGCCTTTTTCCAGAGTCCCGCTTATGGAATAAGGACGCCCTGAAAGGAACCCTTTCGTGTCACCGACCGCATAACCGCGCCAGGAATCAGGAGTGTGAAAACCGTTTGCATATATGGAAAACTTATAGGGGGCGCTGCCGGTGTCGGCGCCGAAATAATAGCTGGAACGGACGGCGAAACCGAGAGAGTTCCCCGCCCCGCAGTGCTGCCGCATGGAAACTTCCTGAAGATCGACCTTGATCCTGTCCGGCATATAATTGGAGACGATCACCCGGGTTGAGCCCAGAATTTGCTTCCCGTCATAGGAAACCTGTATCCCGTAGGCTCCGGTTCTTCCGTTTGCCGGGATTTGAAGCCTTGCCGAAGCAAAGCCGTAATCATCCGTTTTGAGTTCCGCACGTTTGAGTTCGCGTCCTGCCGGGTCTGCAAGAGAGAGAAGAAGCGGTGTGCCTTTTACGACTTCCAGCTTCGAATCGCGCAGGAAAAGGGACGCCGTGACCGTTTCTCCCGGACGGCATACGCCGCGTTCCGTATAAAGAAAAGCGCGCGGCATATCGGAAAAGGTGTTGCCCGCCGCCTCTTTTTCCGCGAGATCATGCGTGTTGCCCAGATTGCAGAAAGTGAGATCGCCGTCTTTTTCCGCCAACAGCATCGCCGGAGAGTCTCCGCGGTCGTTGAACGAAGCGGAATAAGCGATTCCGGCGACCCCCCGCGCATTGGTTACGCCTTCGCCGATTTTCTGGTTTTTTCTGCTCCAGAGCTCGACTTTCGCTCCCTGCACCGCCGTATTGTCGTCAAGCCTGCGGACAACTCCGAAGGCTCGGCGTCCGACGGCATCCGTGACGCACTGGAGGGAAAGATTGCTGATTACAATATTGACGGAGGCGTTGGCAAACGCTGTGTTTTTACCGGTTTTTTCAGCAGTGACTTCGATCCGGTAGACTCCCGGCTCCAGATTGCGGATTACAGGGGCGAGACTGAGCGGATAGTTCACCACGGAATTCCTCGGAATATCGACTTTCTGTTCCGTGGAGGATATCTCTTTCAGTTTCCCGTGCCCCTCCCATGAGTTCATATGGAAAGCCGGCAGATTGTTTTTATAATATTTTGACAGGGAGATGGTCAGCTTGTCCACATTGACAAGCTCCAGCGGGAGAATCGTATTTTTGCGTCCGCGCGGGAAATAAGGCCCTTCGGAAAGAAATCTGACCGAGGTGCGCATCGGAGGAATCCATATCTTGAACACGGCATCGTATTCCAGTGTTTTCCCGCTCTTGTCCCTGATTCCCTTTTTGAGCAGGAAAGAGTATTGCGTTTCCGGCTTGAAGTCCCCCAGAACGGCAAATCCTCCATATGCGTATCCCAGACGGACGGGAAGGGCGGGAGTAACCTGAATATCCTTCTCCGTCGCCAGAATCTCCTCATCCGTATTGAAATGGACATTGACCTGTTTGTCATAAGCATCATAAGAGCTTTGCTTCCAGTGAAGTTTTTGGACCGGGGCGGCAGAGAGTTTTTTCTCCTCTTTTACTGCCGTTTTCTGTTGTGTGTCCGGTTTCGGCATGATTGCGGCACATAGTTCCGGCGCCTTCTTTCCTGCGGTCAGGAAGTGGACGTTGAGTGCAACGGACGCCAGGAGGAAGACGGCGACGAAGAGACGAAGAAGCAGAGTCATTTTCATGTAGACAGTTATCCTGTTTGAAGATTGTTGCTGATTGATTTCCGACTGAAGTTCCGAGTGGATAATTCCGCAATATAACAGGAGAAAACCACAAATCAAACATAAAAATAAAATTAGTCGTAAGTTGCCGCATTTGAGTGATGATTCCGGCAGATGGAACTTATCGGCAACAGTGAAAAATTCAATATGTCCGACTAAGAAAAACGGAAAGCGCCGCAGAACTCTTTCCATTTTTCCTTTTTCTGTTCATTCCTCTTTTTTCGCACAGTAAAGACAAAGGAAATCTTTGCTTTTCCGCTCGGATTCAATCGTGAACCCGGCATGTTCCAGCAGTCCTTCCATGATCCAGCCAAGCGTGCTGTATTCCTGCGCAATATGACGGGCAAGATTGGGGCGGTTCTCCGCTTCCGCAGAGACAATCCGTTCAAAGTAAGCTTCCGGCGTTTCCTCTTTCCAGTCGAAGACGACATCCAGCAGAACGAAACGCCCGCCGGGCTTCAGGACGGAATGGATTTTCCTCAGCGCAACCGCTTTCCATGTATCGGGCAGATGATGGAATGCAAGCCCGGAGACGATTCCATCGAAGGTTGCCGGCGGATACTCATAAGAAAGAAATCCTGCCTGGTGAAATTCGATGTTCGGCAATCCCTCCGATTTTGCCTGCGATTCCGCATATTTCAGCATGACCGGGGAAATGTCGATCCCTACGGCGTGCCCGCACTGTTTCGCCGCCATGCGGATGAACGCTCCGGTGCCGGTTCCTATTTCCATAACTCCGCCATCAGGCGGCAGCTTCAATAAATCAAGGATCATACGGTTTTCGCCGTCGATATCGCGCATCTGCCGCATACGCCGGTCATAAATTGCGACTTCCTCCTCCGATGTGTAATCTGTTCCGACCTGTTGATATTCGTTCCATTTCCATTTCGGCTGGTTGTCTTTTGCACACATGGTGATTCTCCTTTTTTCTGTTTTCTGCGCCTGGTTTTAAAATAGTTTCACAACAGAAAAAATGCAATATTCTTAATAAAATTAATTATATTTAATAAAAATGATGTTATATTACAACGTGATCAAACTCAGATGAATGAAGATGGAGAGGCGGAAATGAAGGAAAACCGTTTAGGAAAAATGATTCGGCAGTTCCGGAGAGAGAAAAGTTTTTCAATCAAGGAATTTTCGGAGCTCTGCGGGATCAGCACTGCTCTGGTGAGCCAGCTGGAGCGTGGAATCGGGAATCCCAGCCTGAGCGTATTGCGGGCAATCGCATCGACTCTGGGGGTGGCGCTGTCCTCTCTGTTTGTGGGAGAGATCAGCAATGAATCCCTGATCCGGCGCCGGGCGGATCAGGAAAGAATTCACAATCCGAATGAAAAAGGAGCGGTTTACCACGGTCTCACGCCGGGGCCGTTGAAGTCGAATGTGGAACTTCTCATGATGTCGCTGTCGCCGGACAATGAAACGAATGAAGGGTTCTCGCAGCACTTCGAGGAGGAGATCGCCTATGTTGCGGAAGGGGAGGCGGTGATCCTGTTTGAAGACGAAGAATTTGTTCTGTCACAGGGAGACACGGTCCGCATTCTTCCGTCGCGCAAGCATAAGTTCCGGAATCCGGGCGCTGTTCCGGTGAAAATTCTGTTCATCAAGAGCAAGGTGAACTACTGACCGCCGGGGCTGCCGTTCCCGTGGCGATGCGGGATTTGCTTCCGCATCTGTATTTTCTTCTCGCGCCTGCGGTCATGAATCAACATCTGGGCGGCATTCCAGAGGTTGTGCCAGAGCACATAGAATGTGGGACCCATTGCCACAAGAGGATTGGCGAACTGGAGCGCAAGGAACATGGTGAAAGTGGTGTTTTTCTGTCCGAGAGACTGACTCGACTCCCTGCGGTAGCGTTTCTCCCCCATAAAGCGCCCGCCTGCGAAATTGACCGCGCAGATCAAAGCGCTCAAAAGCGCAATCTCGATGAGAACCAGCGGGGAGAGTTCCGGGTTGTGATGGATGAAGAACGAGGCGGAACCGGCAATGATGAAGAGCGTGACAACCCAGAGGAAGAAAGAGAAGTTCGCCAGTTTCGAGGGCCACTCCTTTGCCTGTTTGAAGAACATGCGCGTTACGGTCGCCGCCGCAATCGGGACGCCGATGATGACTGCCAGATTGATTGCGACGTCCTTGAAGAAGAACAGGGAGAAATTACCCGTGACCAGCGGCAGAAGCCCCAGCAGGGATGTGCTCACTCCGAGATTGGTGATGACGAATGCCGCTACGACATAACTGACGTTTCCGCCCAGAAACCGGATGATGACCGGAGCGGCATTCGCCGTCGGCGTGATTGCGGTAAAGAATGCGACTTTGGCAAGCTCGTCCTGACCGCAGAATTTCAGGATTCCCCACAGGATCAGCGGGACGATGATGTTGAATGCAAGAATTTTCCAATGGCTGAAATGCGGTTTGAGTTGTTTGAACCTGACTTGCAGGCAGACAAGATAGAGCATGATCAGCAGGAGAATACGGATCATCCAGTTGAATTCATGCGCCCAGGGGCAGCAATACCCGGCAATGAATGCCGCACCGATCATAAAAGGACGAATCAAAGCTTTCAGCATAAGAAAAATCACACTTTCTGATAAAATTGAAAAAAGAAATATACTTCCGGTATCTTGTAAAATCAACAGGCGCATGTATATTATATGCCTTAATTCAGATGAAAGACGGGACCGCATTCGGCGGAAACGTCTGTCCGGGTCAATCGTGGAACTGCTGCCGTCCGATTTCCCTTTGTAAGAATTTCATAATCTGCGTAGTTTCAGGTTTGCCGTTTCTTACGTGACATGGTTTTGAACGGCATGGCAAAGGTAATGATGAAAGAAACTTCCAGATTCCGCCTGCTCGGTATTTCCGACAGGATTCTCGACGCACTCGACAAAAAAGGTTTTGAAGAACCCACCCCCATTCAGGAACTTACGATTCCGTTGCTGATGACCGGCTCCAAAGACGTCATCGGGCAGGCGCAGACCGGAACCGGGAAAACCGCCGCCTTCGGAATCCCGGTCATCGAATTCGGCAAACGTTCAAAGGACGGCCCCGGAGCGCTGATTCTCGCTCCGACCCGTGAACTTTCCATGCAGATCGCGGATGAGCTGAATTCTCTCAAAGGTGAAAATCCGCTCCGTATCGCGGCGTTTTACGGAGGGCAGAATATTGCGATCCAACTGAAGCTCCTGAGCGCGGGCATTGATGTCGTCATCGGCACTCCCGGACGTATTATCGACCTCATGGAACGCAAAAAACTGCATTTCGACAATATCAGGTTTGCCGTTCTCGACGAGGCGGACGAGATGCTTGACATGGGATTCATTGAGGATATCGAGCGAATTTTTTCCGCGACGCCGGAGAACAAGCGGATGCTGATGTTCTCCGCAACCATGCCCAAAGAGGTGCTGTCGATCGCGGAACGTTTCATGCGGGATTACGAAATCGTGCGGACAAAGGCGGTCGAGCAGTCCGGCGAGCTGACCGAGCAGATCTATTACGAAGTCCGGCGCGAAAACAAGTTCGAAGCGCTTTCCCGCATCATCGACATGGAGGAGGAACTTTACGGCATCGTATTCTGCCATACCCGCAGCGATGTGGATGAACTGGCGGAACAGCTTCAGCGCCATCACTATTCGGCAGAGGCGATTCACGGCGATATCCCGCAGTCACAGCGGACGAAAGTGATTGCGAATTTCAAGGACAGGAAGTTCAAGCTGCTGATCGCGACCGACGTCGCCGCCCGCGGCATCGACGTGAACGACCTGACGCATGTCATCAATTATTCAATTCCGCAGAGCCACGAGACTTACATTCACCGTATCGGGCGCACCGGGCGCGCAGGGAAAAGCGGTACCGCCATTACTTTCGTGACCCCGGGCGAACAGCGCAAGCTGAGCATGATCCGTAAAAAGGTCGCCGGCGAAATCAAGCGCAGGAACCTGCCGCAGGCATGGGAGATCGTCGAAGCGAAAAAGAGCCGTTTCACGGCATTGCTGAACACGATCATCGGAGAGGAAAAGCATAAGCAGTATCTTTCTTTCGCCGACACTCTGCTCACGTCGGAACATACGCCGCCGGAACTGCTTGCCGCGTTTCTTTATGAGCGTTTCAAAAATGAGCTCGTGATGGACAAATACATCAACCTGCCGGCGAATGATACGTTTGTCCATCCTGAAATGCACGACTATTCCCAGGTATACATCGCCCTCGGCTATGATGCAGGATACAATAAACGGAAGGTGCTCGACCTGATCTTCAAGCGGTCCGGTGTGGGCTGTGAGCGGCTGGGAAAAGTGGAATGCTCCGGCACGCATACTCTGGTCAATGCCTCCGCCGGAGACGCGGAACGAATCGTCAAGGCGTTTCAGGGGGAAAAAGACCCCGAAACCAGAATCACGGGGCTGGCGGTTCAGGACGATTCCATCAGAGAAAAGAGCAGCGGGCCTCTGGAGCGCCGTGCCTCCAAACGGCGTTTTTCCAGTTTCCGCAAGGACTCTTTTCATGGCCAGCGCGGGCCTCATAAGGGGAAAAAGGCGCGTCAGGGCAAATGACCCGGATGAAGTGAGAATATGCAGGGGGCTGGGATTCTGAAGAAGATTCACCGGCAGACGAAGGCAGTCTCCTGCAAGTCCAACCTGTCCAGTCCGCGTGCTGTGGAAGGTATTCAATGGCAAAGCGGCTGATTTCCCTGCTCACATTTCCCGCCTGAAAATCCGGCTTTTTCCGAAAAATACCGGATTCTGATTTGCACTGAACGGCACTTATGGTAAATTGTGGGATCAAAAAAGGAGTTTTTTATGAATCTGGAAAACAGGAAAGAAATACCTCTGTGGAACGGGCGTGCGCCGCTTGCCATCGAAAACGATACGGAACATCTCCCGACGATCACGCCATATTTGCCGAGTGCGTGGAAATTCAACCATAAAGCCGTCATTATTTTTCCCGGCGGCGCGTATTCCCACCTTGCCGACCATGAGGGCAGGGGATATGCGGAATATCTGGCATCCAGAGGATATTGCTGTTTTGTCGTGAAATACCGTCTCGGCTCAAACGGATACCACCATCCGGCGGAACTTTCCGATGCGGCACGTTCGGTTCGTTTTG
>DXVA01000138.1 GCA_019408975.1 Lentisphaeria bacterium
CTCCGGCGACGCGCTCCTGGAAGCCGTCCTTGAGGATCACATTTTCAGAACCATTGCCGAACTCTTCGGCAAAGAAGCCGGCTACGGCAAAGGACGCGGCGGCGGAATGCACATCGCGGACTTCCGCGTCGGACACCTCGGAGCAAACGCAATCGTCGGCGGCGGCATTCCGATCGCCACAGGCGCGGCAATGACCAACCGCATCGACATTGATCCCGCCCACAAGGGAAAAGTCGTCTGCGCATTCGCCGGCGACGGCGCTTACGCCAACGGTGTTGTGCTTGAGTCTTTCAACTGGGCATGCCAGGGACAGTTCACCGATCCGGCTCTCTCCAGCATCAACTTCGGGCTTCCGATCATCTACTGCCTCATCAACAACCACTTCGGCATGACGGGCAGAGCCGACCGCGAAGTGACGGGCGTCAATCCGCTTGTCCGCCGCGCCGCCGGTTTCTCCAACGAAAACATGCATGCGGAAGTTGTCAACGGCATGGACCCGCTGGCTGTCAGAGACGCCATCGAACGCGCCAAAAAGACCATTGCCGAAGGCAAGGGCCCGGTCATGCTCGAGTTCAACACCTACCGTTACTTCGGGCACTCCCTTTCCGACCCGAGAACGGAATACCGCACGAAAGATGAAGAAGCCCAGTGGAAGGCAGTCGATCCGGTTCCCTGCTTCCGCCAGAAACTGATTGAGAACGGCATCTTCACGGAAGAAGAGCTCGCCGGAATGGAAGCGAACGTCGTAGAGAGAAACAAGAAAGCTGCACGCCGCGCCGCGGATTCCGATGATCCGAAGCCGGAAGACGTCATCAAATACATGTACACCGATACATCCAGCGACACCGTTCCCGCTCCCTACAATCAGCTCATGAAGCGCGGCGACCGTCCCGTCATCAAGCGTGACGCGGAAAGCCGCATCACCTACAAGGACGCGATCAAGGAAGGCATGATCGAGGAAATGGAACGCGATGCGCGTGTCGTCCTCTACGGCGAAGACGTTGCGGATTACGGCAATGCGTTCAAGCTGACCAAAGGCATGCTCGAATACTTCGGACGCGCCCGCGTGTTCAATACTCCGATTTCCGAAGCCGCGATCGTCGGCACCGGCGTCGGCATGGCAATGACGGGCTACCGTCCGGTTGTCGAACTCATGTATATGGACTTCGCGCTGATGGCTTCCGACCAGATTTCCAATCAGGCGGCGAAATGGCATTACATGACCGGCGCCTCGACCAAGGTTCCGATGGTGATCCGCTGCTCCGTCGGCGGCGGCAAGGGATACGGCGGACAGCACTCACAGTCCCTCGAATCCATCTTCGCCCACATTCCCGGCACTTATGTCGTATATCCCTCCAATCCTTATGATGCGAAGGGACTTATCAAAACTGCGATCCGCGACGACAACCCCGTCGTCTTTGTGGAAGGCCAGCTCCTTTACAATATGAAGGGTGTGGTTCCGGCAGAAGATTACACGATCCCGTTCGGCGTTGCAAACGTTCTGCGTGAAGGCTCCGACATCACATTCGTCGGCTGGGGCCCCGCGATCAATGATGCCGTCAAAGCGGCGGATGCGCTCGCGGAAGAGGGCGTCAGTGTCGAAGTGATCGATGCCCGCACACTCGTTCCGTTCGACTGGGAAACCGTCTTCGCCTCCGTCCGCAAAACCGGCAAATGCATTGTCATGAGCCAGTGCGTCGATATCGGCAGCTTCACGGGCGAAATCGTTTCCCGAATCATGGAAGAATGCTTCGATTCTCTTGACGCACCGGTTCTCAAGATCGGCGCGAAGAACGGTATTGCTCCTCAGGCGCACTGCCTTGAAAAGGCGTTCCTCCCGAGCGTCGAGGAGATGGTCGCAGCAGCTAAGAAAATCCTTTGATAGAGAGAAGGTCGCTAAATGGCAACTAAAATACCAGTACCCAGACTCGGTCAGTCCGAGGAGACCGTCACGATTCAGTCGTGGAAGGTCAAAGAGGGCGATGTCATCAAGAAAGGCGACGTTCTGTTCGATGTCGAAACAGACAAAGCCGTTCTTGATGTGGAATCGCAGTTCGAAGGAACCGTCCTGAAGATTCTCGTTCCGGCGGGAAAAGAAGTTCCGGTTCTCTGCACCGGGCTGATCGTCGGCAACCCCGGCGAAGACATTTCCGCCCTCGTGGCGGAAGCGGCGGCACCACCCAAAGCGGCGCCTGCGGCTCCGGCTCCGAAAGCGGCGGCTCCCGCTCCAAAGGCGGCACCGGCACCCAAAGCGGCGCCTGCGGCTCCGGCTCCGAAAGCGGCGGCTCCCGCTCCGGCAGCAGCACCCGCAAAGAAACCGGTCTCCCCGAGAGCCCGCGCCTTTGCAAAGGATTATCTGATCGACCTGAGCAAAGTCCCCGGCACGGGCGGAGACGTCGGGCGCGTCACGGAAAAGGATGTCAAAGACTATCTTGAGACTTCCGGCTACAACGCGAAGAAGATCACTCCCGCGGCACTGAATGTCGCCAGGGAGAACAAGCTGGAACTGCTCAGCCTCAACGGCAGCGGCGAAGGAGGCAGAATCACGCTTGCGGACGTGAAGGATGCGGTCGCGGAACTTCCGAAACCGATGAGCACAATGCGCAAAGTGATTGCAAGGCGTCTTTCCGAGTCCAAACATGTCATGCCGCATTTCTATGTCACGGTTTCCATCGACATGAGTGCGGTCAAAGCGAAACGCGCAGCTCTGAAAAAGCAGAATATCAGTATCAGCGTCAATGTGTTCATCGCGAAGGCGGTCGCACTTGCCCTGAAGGAATTCCCGAACATCAATGCAGAATGCATCGGCGATGCCGTCGTTCACAAGACCAAAGTGAACCTCGGTATCGCGGTCAGCCTCGACAACGGGCTGGTCGTGCCGGTCATCCGCAATGCCGACAGAAAGGCGCTGGATGAACTGGCGGACGAAATTGCGGAACAGGCAGGCAAGGCACGTTCCGGCAAACTCACGCCGGAAGACATGTCCGGCGGTTCTTTCACGATCTCCAACATGGGCATGATGAACGTGGAAAACTTCTGCGCGATCATCAACCCCGGCGAGAGCGGAATTCTTGCAGTGTCCTCCGCAATCCCGACTCCGGTTGTGGACAAGGAAGGCAATATTGTCGTCCGCGACATGATGAAGATCACATTGAGCGGGGACCATCGTATTGTCGACGGCTCCGAAGGAGCGAAGTTTGTGAACGCGGTCAAGGCGAAACTTGAAAACGCGGCACTTTGGGATTCATTGATCTGATCTTGCGCTGATCGCTGTTCCCTGCGGGAAAAGACAAAACTGATTGTCTTTTCCCGCTTTATCTTTTTATTTTCTATTTATATTTAACAATTTTATGTTAATTATAACATAAAATTCCGCTTGATTTTTCTTTTTCCCGTTATATTATATGGTTCGACGCTGAATCATCCGTAAAAATAAACAAGGATCAATCTTATGAATATCAGTGATTTGCCGATGGGAAACGCGCCGGCGCCGGTCCGTTTCGAACACTTTCCGGTCAGATGGCAGGCGTTTCTCTGGCGGAACTGGGAGTATGTTCCGGCGGCGAAACTGGCAGAAATTCTCCAGTGCCCGGAACAGACTGTCCTTGATGCCGCGGCGGAGCTGGGGCTCCCTCTGTCCCATGAGGTCAACCCGAAGTGGCTGCGCTTCGGATATCTGACGATCATCCGTTCGAACTGGCATATCCTCAACTACCGTCAGCTTCTCCAGCTTCTGGACTGGACTCCGGAACAGCTTGCCTACACGCTTAAAGAGGAAGACTTCTTCTGGGCGAAACTCGGCGCTCTCAAACCCGTATGCGAAGAACTGAAATACATGCCGCCGACCCCGGAGGAACGCAGAGCCACGGCGCTTTTCCGTGAACGGGTCCGCAAGCATATCCCGCAGGAATCCGGCATGGAATACGCGGAACAGCCTTTCACCTTCGCTGAAAAATATGCTGCGCAGGAATTTTCCGGCGGCACGGAACGTTTTGAATTGAATTTCATCCATTCCTATGCGGCAAGCTGCGGAGATATCTTCATCGACATTGAAAAACGCGATCCGGTCCCTGAAAACCTGCTTCAGCAGTATGCCTCCATGGGAATCAAAGGAGTCTGGATGCACGCGATTCTTTATCTGCTCCATCCAGTGAAAGGTTCGGAGGAGTTTTCCAAAGGGTACGAAACACGCCTCCGCAATCTTGCCGTCCTCGCGGAACGCTGTGCAAAATACGGAATCGGCATTTACCTGTATCTGAACGAACCGCGCGGAATGCCCTATGCGTTCTACGAGAAGAATCAGGACTGGGCGGGAGTCGATGTCCCCAGAAACAATATGCGCGCCAACTGCACAAGCAGGCAAAAACCGCTGGAATGGCTTGAGGAGGCGTGTGCGGCTGTATTCAAAGCTGCCCCGGCTCTCGCAGGCGCATTCATGATTACGATGTCGGAAAACCCGACCCATTGCAACTATGCGTTCAACAAGGCGGCGTGCCCGCTGTGCAAAGACCGGGACGGTGCGGATCTGATTGCAGAGGTTGCAGCCGCTGCGGAAAGAGGAATTCACGCATCCGCCCCCAAAGCCAAACTGCTGATTTCGGACTGGGCATGGCGGGAACATGGAACCGATACGGATAATGCCGCATTCAAGCGGAAAGTCATCGACAGGCTTCCGAAGAACGTCTGGTTCATGAGCATCAGCGAATGGGGCAAGGAAACCTGCGCCGGAGGCGTAAAAGGCAGTGTCGTGGATTATTCGATTTCCCAGGTCGGGCCGAGCAGGGAGGCTGCCGAAGTCTGGCGTTACGCCCAGTCGCGCGGGCTCAAGACCGTTGCAAAGATTCAGATGAACAACTCGTGGGAGCTTTCCGCGGTGCCGTATATTCCCGTTCCGTATCTGCTTCAGGAACACCTGGACAATCTTTCGCGTCTCGGCGTGGACGGTCTGATGCTGAGCTGGACGCTCGGAGGCTATCCGGGCGGCAATCTCGAACTCCTTTACAAGAACGTGGAGGTGCTTGCCGCCGATAAATTCAGCGTAAACGTCGCCGGAAAAATCTGCGAGGCGTGGCATCTGTTCAGCGACGCATTCCGCGAATTCCCGTTCAGCTGCCCTGTGATCTACGTCGGGCCGATGAACTACGGTTCCATGAATCTCCTGTATCTGAAGGATACCGGATACCGTGCGACCATGATCGGCTACCCTTACGACGACCTGACCGGGTGGCGGGACATTTATCCGGAAGACGTTTTCGAGGACCAGTTCCGCAAGGTTACGGAGGGCTGGCAAAAGGGCCTGGAACTTCTGGCTTCGCTCAGGGAACAGCTGAAACCGTCGGATCAGGCTCCCTATGAGGAACTCCGCCGCATGGCGGAAGCATCCTACTGCCATCTGCGGAGCACATACCTGCAAATCCGTTTTGTGCGTCAGCGCAACGCCGGCGACAAAGCAGCGATGATCGCGACAGTCCAGGAGGAATTGTCTCTGGTTCACCGGCTCTATGAGCTGGTGCGCACGGACTCGCGCATCGGGTTCGAGGCTAGCAATCACTACTACTATTCGCTGAACGACCTGATCGAAAAAATGGTCAACTGCGAGGATGTGATCGACCGTCTGTCGAATTAAACCAATTATTCGAACTGGCGGAACGGCGCGGAAGCTGACATGGCTCCCCCTGTTCCGCCAGTTGACGCAGCGGGAAAAACTACTCCTCCAGCCCCTCCGACCGGATGCGGAGCGAACCTTTGGAAAGCCGGGCGGTCAACAGAGTTCCGGGAGGAGCTTCCAGTGCGTCCGTAACCGGTTTGCCGCGGGAATCGAAGATCATTGCATAGCCGCGGTTCAGAATGCTGAACGGGCTCAGGCTTTTCAGTTGTTCCTGCATCATGCGGAGCCGGGCGTCCGCATCGGACACGGCATTGTCCAAGGCAATGGACATATCTTTCAGAAGCGTGTCGATCTCCTGGCTCTTTTCCATTACGAAGTAGGAGGGGCGGCGCAATGCCTCCGAGGAAATCAGGGAGTCCAGACGGCTCTTTGCTCGTTCGTATGCCAGGGAAATCGATGCGAGAATCCGGGCTTGCATGGAGTCCACGGTCTCATTCAGCGCCGCCTTATCGGGAATGATCATCTCCGCGGCTCCGGAAGGCGTAGGCGCACGGAGATCCGCCGCGAAGTCGGCGATCGTAAAATCGATTTCATGCCCGACCGCACTCACGACGGGAATCCGGCTTGCCGCAATCGCGCGCGCCACCACTTCTTCGTTGAACGGCCAGAGATCTTCCAGACTGCCGCCTCCGCGCGTCACCACGATCACGTCCACTTTTCCGTAACGGTTGAAAAAATTCACCCCGGCGGCAATATAGCGTTCCGCGCCCCTGCCTTGAACGGGAGCCGGGTAAATCCTGATGTCAAGCGTCGGGAAACGCGAAAGGGATATTTTCAGGAAGTCGTGCAGTGCAGCCCCGTCGGGAGAGGTCACGAGCCCGATGCGCGCCGGAATATATGGAACCGGCTTTTTCCGGGATTCGTCGAACAGTCCCTCCGCGGCAAGACGCTGTTTCAGCAGTTCGAACTGACGCTGGAGATCGCCAAGCCCCATGGGACGCAGGCTGCGGATATTGAGCTGATACTCTCCGCGCTGCATATAAACGGACAGTTTGCCGTATGCTTCGATCTGGGAACCCTCGCGCACTTTGAGTTTGGCGCATTCATTCGCGCCGCCGAAGTAGACCGCCTTGATCTGAGAGGAGGCGTCTTTCAATGTCATATAGGCATGTCCGCTGCGGTGAAGCGTCAGGTTTCCGACTTCGCCGCTGACCCACATCGGGCGGAGCGAACCGTCGACAATATCACGCATGATACCGTTCAGTTCGGTCACGCTCCATATTTTCTCCTCCTCCGGCATCTTATGCGCCTCCGCCGATCAGATGTGCAATCAGGGATACCAGCAGAGAACCGATCACAAAGAGGAAACGGACTCCCAGAAAAGCGATAAGCATGACAAACAGCATGAATCCCTTGATGACTTCCGAGGACACGCTGTTCAGTTTCGGGAAAATGCTCGCCAGAATGTGCCAGCCGTCCAGCCCCGGCGCCGGGATCAGGTTGAAAGAGAGAAGAACAAAGTTGTAAATGCCGAAGAGAGCCAGAAACTGCTGAAGCATCGTTCTTGCCTGTTCCTCAAGCCCGGGAATCCGATAGCTTATGCCGAGCAGGATGCCGCCCGCAAGAAAAAGCAGAAAGTTGGCAAACGGTCCGGCAACGGATACCTTCAGCATGCTCCAGCGTCCGCGAAGCAGCGTCGGATTCGCAGGAACGCTTCCCCAGGCAATTCCGAAAAACGCCATCATCAGCAGGGACATGAAGCCCATCTGCTTCATTGGATTCAGGGTCAGATGATCCTGAAGTGTGTAGTCTCCCTCCCGGACTCCCATCCATGCATGAAAGTACTCATGCAGGCATACCGAAAAAGTCACAATCAGGCACACGGTGAAGAAATAAACCGGATTGGTCCATAATGTCTGAATAAAAAGCACTTTTGTTCTCCCGTTACAGTTTCATGAAAAGCTTTATTATACAATCGGAACCCTCCGTTTTCAAGACGGAGCCTTCGCGGGAAATTCGCAATGCGCGGAAACGGCATTGATAATTTCATCGTTCAAGGCGAGAAAAGTCTGCCCGCGAATCGAAAAGAGACGCGGCGAGTCGAAATCCAGATCATAAAGCCTGTCGCAGATTTCACCGCTCAGCAGATCGTCCCCGGCGGGAGTCCTGCCGTGAAAGCCGAGAATACGCAATGCCGGCAGCGATCCGGCAATATCCCAGATTTTGCATCCCGTGACATACAACGCATCCTTGCCCAGCGCAAGTTCCACACAGGAATAAGCGCAAGTCCCGATGGCGATGACCGGATTCGGACCGCGGAAAAGTCCGCGCTTCACCATCGCCTGCGAAAGATTGATCACAGCCGCATCGTCAAAATGAATCTCCGGCGGAACCATCTCCCTCATATTGGAACGCAGGGAATCCGCGTCGGGAACTCCAGGCACATGTGAATAAAACGCCCTGCCGCCGGAAGTGATCATCATCTCGCCGAGCTCCGGCATGTAAACGCCGCCGTCGCGGATCACACCGCTCTCGGCAAACGCAATGGAAATCCCCCACAACATGCGCTGATGCGCAAAATTGGCGGTTCCGTCAACGGGATCAATAATCCACGTCTTCCCCGTCAAAGCGCGGGCAAGGTAGTCCGAACTTTTCTGACGGTGTGTTTCTTCCCCGAGAATATAAACTCCATTCGTTTCGTCGCCGAGCTCCGCGGTCAGAATCCGCTCAATGGTTCGATCCGCATCCGTGACAAGAGTCCGGTCATGCTTCAGCGCGGCATTCGGGTGTTTCTTGATTTCAAGAGCCAGCCTGCCGCATTCGGCAAACAGCTCTATGATGCGTCCGGCGTTCCAGGATTCCATTGATCAGTCACCGATAATCTTGATCAGGGCGCGCTTTCTGCGCCCGCCGTCAAATTCGCCGTAAAAGACCTGTTCCCAGGGACCGAAATCAAGTTTGCCGTTGGTGATCGCAATCACGACCTCGCGCCCCATGACCTGGCGCTTCATATGAGCATCGGCGTTATCCTCGCCCGCCAGATTGTGAAGATAAGCCGTCGTCGGTTCGTGCGGAGCAAGCTTTTCAAGCCACTTGTCATAGTCTTGATGAAGCCCGGATTCATCGTCGTTGATGAACACGGACGCCGTGATGTGCATGGCATTGCAGAGAAGCAGTCCCTCCCTGATGCCTGATTCCTCAAGCGCCTTCTGAATCTGCGGCGTGATGTTGACAAAGCCCCTGCGTCCGGGGATGTTGAATACCAGTTCCTTTCTGTAACTCTTCATAGCTGCGAATCTCCTGTTTTTCCTGCATTTACACTTGATACAGTAAGGAATGTAACACGAATCCGCCAAAAAGCCAGCATGATTTTACAACTTACACTTGATTTCTGTGCAAACTGCTAATATTTTATTGGTTTTAACATTATGAAAGCAAGTCCTGCGAAAAGAAGAAAAGAGTCGACAGGAATCTCCGGCGACCGTTTCTTTTCAGCCGCAGACGGAAATTTCAGGCGTCATAATTACATTTGGGAGAGTCAGCATGAATCAGATCAAAATCGGCACCATGGTACAGGCCAATGAAAAGGCGGCGTCTTACATCAGCCAGATCATTCCCTATGGATTTGAATGTTTCGCATTCACTTACGGCGGAGGGAAATTCAATGGTTTTGAACCGGAAAAGCTGGCGGATGCCGTCATGCCGCTCCTGCAGGAAAAGAAAATCGAAGTGTCTAATATTTCCGTTTTCGGAAACATGCTGGAACATACGGAGGAGGCGGAACACACACGGCAGTGTTTCAGACATGCGATTGATACCGTCGCCCTCTTCGGCAGCGATCTGGTGACCGGATTCACCGGACGCGAAGCCGGGAAATCCATTCCCGACAATATCGAACGTTTCAGGGAAATCTGGCTCCCGCTGACGGAATACGCCGCCTCCAAAGGAGTGAAAATCGCCTTTGAAAACTGCCTGATGGGCGGCAACTGGCACACCGGGTCCTGGAATATCGCAATCAATCCCGATGCATGGGAACTGATGTTCGAAGCCGTACCGCTGGACAACATCGGACTGGAATGGGAGCCATGCCATCAGATGGTTCAGTTGATCGACCCGCTTCCGCAGATCCGCGAATGGGGAAAAAGATTTTTCCATATCCACGGCAAGGACGCCACAATCCGCCGCGACATCATCGCGAAACACGGTTTTCTCGGCAGGGAAGCGGCATGCTGGCACAGAACGCCCGGTTTCGGAGATTCCAACTGGACGGACATCATTTCAGAACTGCGCCTCGCATCCTATCGCGGGAACATCGACATCGAAGGCTGGCACGATCCGGTTTACCGCGGAGAACTGGAAATGACCGGACAGGTGGCGGCATTGAATTACCTGAAAAAATGCCGCGGCGACTCCTTTATCGCAAATCCGGAGTGAAGGAACAGTGCAGCCTTCAGTTTTTTTGCCTTGCGGCAGAAGTTTTTGCAGTCATGACTTTCAACGTATAGAAAAAGAGGTATGGATATGAGATGTCCCAGATGCGCTTGCCAGGATGACAAGGTAATGGATTCCAGAGCAACCAAAGAAGGTGCGGGGGTTCGCAGACGCCGCGAATGCCTTAACTGCGGGCACCGTTTCACAACTTACGAGGAAATCATCCAGGCGGAACTGAAAGTCCTGAAACGGGACAACACCCACGAAGACTTCGACCGGGAAAAGCTGCGCCGGGGAATTGAAAAAGCCTGCTGGAAACGCAATATCCGCCCCGAGCAGATTGATACGCTTCTCTCGAAAATCGTCACGGAAATCGAAACGGAATATGACCGCGAAATTTCCAGCGTCGAAATCGGTACAAAAGCAATGGCGGCGCTGCGCCAGCTTGACAAAGTCGCCTATGTGCGCTTCGCTTCCGTTTACCGGGATTTCAAGGACATTGAGGAATTCATCTCCGAAATCCGCACCATAGGAGCGAAAAAACGCTGACGGCATCATGAAATTTCTTCAATTCACGAAAGAGCTCATTCAAAATTACTCCTTCATGGGAGTGATCCACCGTACACTCGGCGACAAAGGCTATATTCTTCTGTTGAGCATTGTCGTCGGAGTCATCTCCGGCACGGCGGCGGTACTTCTGAAACTCTTTGCGCACGGCTGCCATGACCTCGCCCGGATGCTTGCAGAACGCCTTCCGTGGATGATGTGGATTCTTCCCGTCGTTCCCGCAATCGGCATCTTCGGATGTATCGTGATCGTCCGGTTGTTTTTCAACAAGGGACCTTATGAAAAAAGCCTGGCGGGAGTCATTATGGCAACCACCAACGGAACCAGCGACCTGCCGCGCAGCAAGACCTATTCCCACATCATCACCAGCGGACTCGCAGTCGGCATGGGCGCATCCGCCGGACTTGAGGCGCCGATCGCCCTGACCGG
>DXVA01000139.1 GCA_019408975.1 Lentisphaeria bacterium
TTCCTGATCAGTCCCAGAGTCCCAACGACATTGTCATTGTCGTCAACAGCAACCCAAAATCCGCCGCCGGATTCCAGGTAAACCGTTTCGATATGATTCAAATCCGGCTGATCCTCCAGGGAAAGATCCACATTAGTATCAAAATTCTGAATATACAGAATCAGGGCGATTACCTGATTTTTATATTTTCCTTCATAGGATTTGATCATCATTTTCACCCCCCGCTTTACTTGCCGGTGTTCACATGAAGTTTTTTCACCATTTGAATGTCGGCGCGCCGGTATTCGCTGTTTTTCAGCGGAGTTTCCACAAACCCCATCTTGCGATAAAGCCCGATCGCCGGCGCAAGAATCCTGTTGGAAACCAGAAAAAGTCTTTTCACCTTCTTTTCCACCGCCGATGCAATGACTGCTTCCACCAGCCGCTCCCCGATACCGAGTCCCCGGTATGCCGGATCAACGCATAATTTTGACAGCTCCCAGCGCCGTTCCCGGACGTGGTGCACCAGAGCACAAACTCCGGCGACTTTTCCCGCTGCCGTATCAACGGCGGAGAAAATTTCGCCACCGTTTTCTATACAGGTTCCGTAAGGATCGGAAAGCTGCTTCAGATCAGCCTCCTCCAGCACAAAATACTGTTTGATCCAAAGTGCCGACAGACGGAAGAAATCTTCTTTGAAACGGTCATCCCAGGGAAAAATCCTGATCCGCTCCGCAAGCCGCGCATTACGGATATCACGTGTGCGCTCCAATAGAGATTTTTTCCCCAACGCCTTCTCCCACTCACGAATCGCCCCCCATAAATCAATGGTGGATTCCTGACAAACCGACAGAGCCGCCGCCTCGACATCACGAAGCAGCTCTCTGAAACACGGCAGCTGTTTCCTCCCCGTTTCAGAAAGACAAAGTCCGGTGGAACGCCCGTCCGATGAGTTCTTCCGCTCTTCAATCAACCCTGCCTTCCCCATCTCCCGGACAATCACACTGACCGAAGGATGCGTCTGTCCGATCTCCCTGGCAATTGAAGTGACCGTATGCACTCCTCCGTCCGCCAGCGTAAGAAAGACCGGAAACCATTTCGGTTTGAAATTCAATCCAGCCAGTCTATAGATTTCCGCATCGTCGCGGATCAACGTTTCTGTAAGCCGCCGCAATCTGCTCGCAATGGAAACCACTCCCTGCCTTTCAAAAAAATCCATCTTGAACTCCATGTTATTATTTACGTAATCAATTACATATAATATATCATTCACTTCCCGGCTTTGCAAATGAAAATGATATGAAAATCATGATGTCATGTTCATGGGCAGCAGAACGGTAAAACGACTGCCTTTGCCGGAGATACTTTCAAGTTCGATCTTGCCTCCGTGAGCATGAGCAATCGCCTGAACCAGACTCAATCCCAGTCCGTTACCGGGCTGGCTGCGGCTGGAATCCGCACGGAAGAAACGCTTGAACACATTGCACTGGTCGGCTTCGGCAATGCCGCATCCGGTATCGGAAACAGAAAACACCAGTTCATTTCCGGACCGCGCCAGAGCAACGTCAATCCGCCCGCCGGAAGGCGTGAATTTGACGGCATTGTCGAGCAGATTGGCGAAAAGCTGCTGAATCTTCAGCCGGTCCCCGCAGAACGGAACAGAATTGGAAGGCAGTTCTGCGGAAATCGCCAGCTTCTTCCGTTCCGCAACCATCTGAAAAAGCTCAACGAAATGACGGAGCAGTTCAACGGCATCGAAAACCTCAAACATCAATTGCACCGTTCCCGATTCTGTACGGGATATCTCCAGCATCGTATTAATGAGCGCCAGCATGCGCCGGCACTCTTCGGCGTTGTCCGCCATCGCATTCCGATAGGCGGTGAGGGTCTGCTGACCGGCAAATGTCACTTCGGTACACGCAAGCATACGGGTAAGCGGCGTCCGCAGGTCATGAGCGATATTATCGGAAATCGTCCGCAGTTCAACCATGAGTTTCTCCGTATTGTCCACCATGAGATTGAAATCGGAAACCAGGCGTTCCACTTCCAGCCCCTCTTTTCCATGAGCCACCCGGAGCGAATAATCCCCGGAGGCGATTTCACGTGCAGTCCGTCCCACGCGGTCAACCCCGGTGAACATTCTCTTTGCCAGAAACCATCCGATGGCCGCACCGCCCAGAAATACAGCAAAGCCGGTCCAGAGAAATATGACGACAACCCGGTCCAGTGTTTCATCCGCCGCGTGCATATCGGTTCCGAGCACCAGCAGCTCTCCGTTGAAAAACCTGCGGTATGCAATTCTGATGCGGTGACGGGAACCGTCAATTGTTTCGTACCGAATCCGGTCTGTTCCGGTTCGATACTCATGTTTCAAAAATGACGGCAGTTCCTCCGGGCGGAACGGAGAGCGCGCGATGAGTTTTCCGGATGAATCCAGCAAAAGACGGAAATCCGTTTTTCCTCCTCCTTCGACCGATTTTCCGGAAAGATTCGCGGCGGTCTCCGGCAGCCTGTCTGCAACATCCATCTTACGGACCGTAATTTTCAACGGCGCGATATCCGCCTCAACATGAAACAAGTCCCGCCCGCATCTGCCGATCAACGTGTAATGTGTCCGTTCCGTCGTTTTGCGAAATGCCAGCAGAGGCATGAAACCAGCCTGCCGTTTCGTGATTTCCCGGTAGATTTCTTCCGGGACACGGCTCAATTTACGGACCGGATTCTCATCGGCTCCCGGCTTTCTTCCGGTCAGGTGTTCATATTCGATTTCATGGAACAGGGCATTCAGCCTCGTATCCGCCGCATAGCGGTTGGCGGCGGCAAGATGAAAAAGGACGATGCCGAAAACAGCCAGGAAAGAGAGCAGGAACAATAACGCATACCCCAGAGCAATCTTGAATTTCACGGTATGCAGGAAAGAAAAATCATTCCAGAACATAACCGAATCCCCGCACGGTATGAATCAACTTTTTTTCAAATGCCTTGTCGAGCTTTTCGCGCAGGCGGAAAATACCGGACTCCACGATATTGCTTTGAGTGTCGCAATGATATTCCCAGACATGCTCAAGAATCGTTGTCCTGGAAACGACACGCCCATGATTGCGCACCAGGAATTCCAGCAGTTGAAATTCAAGCGGCTGAAGCAGAATTTCCTTCCCGCCGCGCATCACCTTGCGCCGCAGGAGGTCAAGAGAAAGGTCCAGATAGACCAGTGAGACCGGCTCCGCCGCATCGCCGGCACGGCGGAGAAGCGCATGAATCCGCGCCAGCAGCTCCGGAAAGGAGAAAGGTTTTACGAGATAATCGTCACTGCCCGTTTCCAATCCCTTGATCCTGCTTTCGACGGAATCTCGGGCACTGAGTATGATCACCGGCAGCTTCAGGCCTGCGGAACGGATTTCACCAATCATGGAAAGCCCATCAAGTTTCGGCAGCATGACATCCACCACCGCCAGGTCAAACGGCTCGCTCTTCGCCTTCAGCAGTCCCTCCAGCCCGTCCGCGGCGCGACAGGTGCGGAATCCAGCCTGCTTCAACCCCTCCGCCAGATACTCCGCCGTCTTTTCATCGTCTTCAACAATCAGAATTCTCATCGCCGAGCCATCTTTCCTTTCCCGTTAATATAGCACCTCCTCCATTTTTTTCCAGAAAAAGACATCGTGGCCGCCGCCATTCGCGGGAATGCCCTCACAGCCGGGTTGGGATTCCGGCGGTACACCCCGGCACGGCATTGCAAGGTCATGCGGGATAGCCCTGTTTTTCCGCATTTACTCCTTTTTCCGGGTCAGGCAGACTGCGACAAATTTGCGATGCCCGAGCGTTCCGGAATGTTTAATTCGTATTTGCCTGCGATGCTTTTCCGCTTCCGCCTGAAGCAGTTCCAGTTCCCGTTTCCTGTCCCTCAGAATCAGGATATCATTTTCGGTGATCTTCTCCATGCGCTCGGAAATACATTCCGACGGATACATACGATCGTAATATCCCTGCCCTGTTCGTTTCTCCGCATAGAGATAATGAATCCGGTTCCGTTTTTCCGGAGGAACCCCGAATACATATTTCAGATCGTCATGATCCGGTCCCATTTCATACAGATAAACCTGTCCGGCAAGCTCCCGTTCCACCTGTGAAACAAAGTGCCCGGAGTTTTCCAGCAGCGCCAGAAACGGAATCAGGGCAACCGCCAGGAAAATGCCGGTGACGACAGACGGGCGGTATTTTTCGATCTCCCGGCATTTCAGAAACCCGCAAACCGCGATGAGAAATGCCGCACATGCAAAATGTCCCCACGGCACCAGCAACGGTTCAGAAAGAAAACATCCGACAGCCGCAAGAATGCAGACGGCAGCCAGCAGAAGCGGCGCAGTGAAATACCGGAGCAGCTTCATGCCGCAGGGCAGCCACCGGTCAGTGAAACGGCAGGGGATATTTCCGTTCCATGCCTCCGAAGCCAGCAGGGCAAACCCCGGCAGGGTCAGCGCCAGATACCGGAGATGCTTGCAGGCGGGAATACTCAGAATCAGGATCGGCAGAAAAACATATCCCAGCCATCCGGCGACCGGCCCGGACAAAACCCGCCTGCGCGGCAGCAAGAATACTCCAAACGCCAGCAGCGTCACAGGAGCAAAGGAAAAAAGCCCTCCGGTAAAATAGGCTCCGTAGTCGCTTTTTCCCATACGACTGTACAACTGGCACTGGAGAAACCACTCCCATAAATCCTGTCCGCCCTGCTGCTGAACCCCGTAAAACCAGAATATTCCGCAGAGAATCGCTGCCGCTGCCCCCATTGCGCAGAAAAGCGCAATATTTTTCCATTCGCGGCACGCAAGCAGATATCCGCCGGTTCCGGCGCCCAGCAGGACGACCCCCATAGGACCGCGAAACAGAAAACAGCAGATCAGCAGAACGGCAAACACGCACCCGGAAACAAGTGCCGACTCCTTTTTCCGGAACAAATACAACATCGTGACACCGGCAGCCATGACGGGAACGTCAATTCCGAACCCGGCAAACAATTTCAGAAATTCGGGGGTAATCAACAAAAACATTACAGCGAGAAGCCCCGTATTTTTACCGGACAGTTCACCGGTCAGGTAAACCATTGACATCGTATAAGCGCCCAGCAGGATCGCGGGCAGGCTCAAAAGCCAGAGCGATACCTGCCTGCCGCCGAACGTGGCAAGCCAGGAGCAGAACACCCAGCCGGAAGGATAATCACCATACTCCACCCCCATTCAAAGTGGGAAACATACCCAGTCCGTGAAGCGCCATGTCCTGAACCATGAGAGCAAAACGGATATCGATTTTCGTCACTTCCGTTCCAATCGTTCCGAGCGACAACAGGGCAAAGGCAATCCCGAAACAGAGGAGCGCCGTATTTTTCCGCACAGTGAACATGATCAATGCCCTCCATTACAATGGAAGCGCCGCAGAAAAGCATTCCGCCATAACAGCAGGAAAAGCCCGGCGACAATGGCGGCGACCGCACCGGCAAACCAGCCGGCACGGCATAAATCCACGGTAAAGAAATAGTCCAGTTCTTCAAAACCAGTTTCCGGAGTCACATCCATATGACGAACCTGAATGGAACCGTCCGCAGGAAAATCAAGAAGCACATAACCGAACATCCGGTTATCCGGGTCCCTGATATTCTGCCCGGAGCTGGGGGCGACTACAAGCCGCACACCCTCAAAATCGGATTCCGAAAAGCGATGAATATGCCCGCAGAGAATCAGATCCACCCGATAAGGCAGGATGATATCACGAAAAATTCCCGCAGATGCAGGGTCCATCGCATGATCACCGTGTTCCCGCGGGTCTTCCGGCGGAACATGGCAGAAAATCACGCAACGGGCAAAATGCCCCCTTTCCCGCTCCAGAGTCCGCTTCAGAAACGCCTGCTGATCTTCCGGCAGGCTGCCGTCTGCGGTATTCAGCCCCACAAACAGGGTATCGCCATAACTGAAAAAGTAGTAATCCTGCCCGAAATGCGTCCGGTAGACATCCCAGCGGCTGGAATCACTCCGGTCCCAGTTTCCCGGTACGGCGTAAACCGGCTGGACAATACATTCCCGAAGTTCTTTCATCACATGGAGAAAATCAGGATGACTCCTTTTCCGCACCATATCTCCAAGGCAAAGCACAAACGCCGCACTGCCTCGGGAAATCTCCCGCCCGATTTTCTCGACGGAATCAACGCGGCTGGCAAAATCACTGAAAACGGCAATGGAAAAGGATTCCTGTTCCGGGTGCAGGGTCTGTCCCGCGGGAGGAAGCAGCGGAGTGATATCATCCGTCAAACCGGAAAATACGAAATACCGGATGCTCAATATTCCGCATCCGGCGACAATCAGTAAAACGGCAATGAAAATGTACAGCTTCCGAAACATGGTGATTTCCCCTTTTGCAGCCATAAGTTTGTTTTCTGTCCCTTTGCAGGATTCCTCCTGGAATCCATTTCCGCAAATCACTCTACCGTATGAAATTCAAGAGAACATGACTGAAAGATTAAATTTTGTTCATCTTCACACTTCAGGAAAAAACAGGGCAGTGTTCCGCCGCAATTACACTTGCGGGCAGATTTTCATGAATCATGGAAAAACACGAAACCGCAACCGTTCCAAAGCAGAACGGCCTTCACCGGAGAGGAAAATCATTTTATGGAGAGAAACTAATCGCGTTTGAGGAAAAAGAACGCTCCCGTCGTCAGGATCAGCAGTCCGGCAATCAGGTAAATGTAGAACATGCTCCTGGGATTATACTGGCTCCCGAACCAGAAGCACGCAGAAAACGAGGCGGCAATTGTCAGGATGAAAAGAATCAGGGGCCAAAGATATGCGACATCCTTCCGCACGTTCCGGGGAACATTTTTTCCTGGCTTTCCCCCCAGGGATTCATCGAAAAGCGAATTGATTGTACTGGTGTTCATGGAGCCATGACCTTTCTGCGCTGTTATCAGCTGCCTTATAATTTCCACAGCATGATACTTCAGGCTGTCAACGGTTGTTACCGGATAACCTAATCCGCAATATACAGCTTTACAAGGACAATCAGGGAAAAAACACCAAAACAGTTGTGATTTGCAGTCAGACGGCTCCAGCTATGCTCAATAATTCCGGTGAGGGGTTCAAAAAGACTCAGCGATCCATCCTGAAAGCATCCCTGACCCGATGCGGCATCTCACCGCCGCAGTCGAGAGAGTGCAGAATCGCAGATGCACTTCGACGCAAGGTCGGGAAAACGACTTCCGGCGCAATCTCTGCGAGAGGCACCATCACAAACAACCGTTCATGAGCACGCGGATGCGGCACCGTAAGAGATTCCGAGGCGAGAATCCGGTCTCCGAACAGAATCAGGTCCAGATCCAAAGTCCGGGAGTGCCAGTGCGGGTGATCGGCGGGGCGCCCCGCTTCCACTTCCAGCTTCCGGCAAAGTCCCAGCAGAGCCTCCGGGGAGCCCGCCCACCTGCCGCGCACTACGGCATTATAAAACGCAGGAGCTCCCGGCTCGCACCCGACAGGAGCCGTTTCATAAAATGAAGATACCGCCTCGATTGCAAAGCCGTTCTCACACAGCCGCCGCAATGCACTGCGGAACACAGCATCCCGGTCGCCGAGGTTTCCGCCGAGCGCCAAAAACGCGGACACCCCTTTCGGAGCATCCGCGTCGGATTCAGATTGATTTCCGGTCGTCAGCATGAAAAGGAAAAGGCTTTTTCCGCCTTGACTTCTTCTTTGATTCTGCTGATCAGGTCTGCCGGAACCGCGACATTGGTCTTGATCACGGCAAGCGAGCTGTTGCGCCCAAGGTCCTGCGGAGCACGGATGTCGATGATGTTGATCGAATTCGCGCCGAGAATGCTTGCGATCTTTCCGATGATGCCCGTCGCATCCTTGTATTCGACGAACAGATTGTTGCCGCTGAGTTCCAGATAAAGCTTGTCGTAATTGTTGATGCGGGAAAGCATCATATGATTCTCGGCAATCGTCCCGCGAACGGATACGGTATCCTTATTCGTGATGAGATCGATCGTAATGGATTCGCCGTAATGTTTTTCATCATCCACGGCGCGGTCGATCATTTCGATGCCGCGGGACTTGAGGAAATCAAGAGCGTCTTTCGCACCGAGATAAGGATCGAAAGTCTTGCAGATGCCGGCGGTAATCGGGGCAAGCATCCATTTACCGAACTGATGAAGGCGTCCGTAGAAACTGGTTTCGACGCGCGCGATCTGCGCATCCGCACCGAGATACGCGGCGGAAACACCGGCAAGCAGAGAGGCGAGAGTCTGATATTTTTCATCCATTCCGTCCGGAACGCCCTTGTTGACGACGCAGGTTGTCACGCCGTCGGCGAAATAGGCGACGGTCTGGTCGGCGGCGCGTTTCGCGGCAAGGAAGTTCGCTTCCTTCGTGCTGGCGCCGAGATGCGGAAGCATGATGTCGGCAATGTCGGCGACACTCTTCGGGCCTTCCGCATCCTTCTTGTAAACGTCGTTGCAGTAGATCAGTTCCTTTTCCGCCTTGACCGCGCGGATCGCTTCCTCATCAATGATTCCGGCGCGTGCGCAGTTAATCAGCATCGCGCCTTTCTTCATCAGCGCGAGAAGTTTGGCGTTGACCATGCCGCGCGTGGCGTCATTTTCCGGAATATGGAGGCTGATGATATCCGCCTGAGAGAAAATTTCCTCAACGGAACAGAGCTTGACGCCGAGAGATTTCGCCATGTCGGCGGAAAGAACGGGGTCGAATGCAAGAACGGTCATATCGAAACCGGAAACTCTTTTCGCAAGCAGCCTGCCGATGTTGCCGAGCCCGAGGATACCGAGGGTCTTGCCGGTAATCTCATGCCCCATGAATTTGGATTTCTCCCATTTTCCGGCACGGGTGGACTCATCGGCGGGGACAAGTTTGCGGTATGCGGCGAGAGCCAGCGCGACGACCTCCTCCGCGACGGCGTTGGAGTTGGCGCCGGGAGTGTTCATGACATCGACGTTGCGGCGCCTGGCATATTTCGTGTCGATATTGTCGTAACCGGCGCCTGCGCGGACCACCAGTTTAAGCTGGGGGAGCTGATCCATCACTTCAGGAGTGACTTTCTCGCTTCTGACAATGACGACCTGAGCATCGGCATTTTCCTTTGCAAGATCAAGAACCGGTTTGTCGGGAACCTGGACGACTTCAAAACCGGCGTCTGTCAGAATCCTGGCAACGACCTTATCCAATTTTGTCGGGATAAGAACTTTCTTCATAAACAACCTCCGTATTATGATATTGTGATCATTTAAAAATAATGAGATAAAAGATACCATGACTTTGACATTCTTGCAAGTATAAAGGAAAAGAAGTAACGAAAAAAATCACCGGTTCACACGGACGCGCGGGTCAACCCATGCGTAAAGCAGGTCAGTGATCAGGTTGATGCCGACAAACAGGAAAGCGCTCAGGATCACCAGCGCTTTCAGCATCTGGAGGTCTGCGTCGTTCAAGGCGTTGACCCCTTCGTAACCAAGCCCCGGAATCCCGAAAAACGTCTCCAGGAGCAGACTGCCGGTAAACAGAAACGGCAGAACCGTCGAAGCGCGTGTAATGATCGGGATCATCGCATTTTTCAGCAGATGTTTGAAGTAAACTGCGAACGGCGAAGCGCCCTTTGCCGCGGCGGTGCGCAAATATTCCTTGTTCATTTCATCCAGAAATACGGTGCGGTAGAACCGGACTCCGCTCCCGGTGCCGCTGATGATCCCGATCACCACGGGCAGCAGCAGATGGCGCGGTGTCCCCCATCCCCACACGGGAAACAGATTCAGGTAATATGCAAGGAACCACTGTCCGAAAATAATCAGCGCCAGATAACTGATGCTCATTCCGGCAACGGAAAGGAAAAGGATGATGCGGTCCGCAAGACGCCCCCGGAAGATGCATGAAAACATCGCAAGGATGATCCCGATGACAAGTTCCCCGAGAAAAATCGGGATCATCAGCATCAGCGACGGCAGCATCCCGTGCCAGAGTTTCGAGCGGATCGGCTCCTGCGTCTGAAGCGTATTCCCGAAATTCAGGAAACTGACATACGGGAAATCCTCCGTAAACGTCACGATTTCACGGAATGAATCCATCGCCTGCGTGTCAAACCAGCCGCGGGTCGGCCGGAAAAAAGAGACTTTGCAGACCATGCACTCTTTCCCCGCCAGAAGTTCCAGAGACTCCGGCGCCTGTTCCATTTCCATGGCAATGACACCGTCATCCGGCACAAACTCCCGCCCGTTGACGGACAACGGTGCGGAAGCGTTGATTTCGACCCGGAACCGTTCCCTGTCCGGCAGTTCAAAATTCCGGCGGAAGACAATCGAGCCGCCCTGCTCCAGAAGCAATCCCTGCGGAAGCGCCCTGTATGAACCGCGGAGCGCAACACCGGCAAACATCACGCGGGAATTTGCGAAATCCGCGCCCGTATAGAGTTCCGTATGGCGCCAGCGCCCCCAGAAAAGCGGCTTGTCCGAACCCAGCACGCCGCGCATTTCCTCAATCTCCTGCGGACTCGGATTTTTCCCGAGCACCGTCAGGGCGGGGTCCCCCGCTGCAAGGCGGAACAGCACGAAAGTAAGGATCAGGACACCCCCCATGATCAGCAGGGAATACAGAATTCTTTTCAGTGCATATCGAAACATTTTACGGATTTACCTTTTATCATGTTGCAAACATCGGACAAAGACGTTAAATTTATACCCTGATTTTACAAAGGGCAAACGACATGAGGCATTTTTCAGAAATATTCTTGATCATTTTGTTCCTGACGACGCTGTCGGGCTCTCTTTGCGCGCAGCTGCCGTTTCAGGGAGAAAGAAAATATCTGGATCTCCATTATGAGGATCTCTCAACGTCTTCATGGGCGCGGGCGACGGACTTCGGAGAACGCATGAAACGTCTTGCGCGTCAGGCTCTCCCGCCCGCCAGACGTTCCTGCATCGCAATCATCACACTGGCGGAAGAAGGCGCACCGCAGGTCTTTGAGGCAAAACTGGACAAACGGCGCTTTGTCC
>DXVA01000014.1:0-428 GCA_019408975.1 Lentisphaeria bacterium
GTCGTTCCCAGAGTCAACTGGATGTCCGGCTGGAGATTGCGCCAGACACGGGCGGAGGTTCCGGCGGCATCCGGGAACACGGCGTAGTCATAGTCGTCATTGTCGAATCCGCGCGTTTTTTTCAGCCGGGCATTGAGCAGAGTATCGAAAAATATCTGCAGGGAATCATTGTTCCAGCGTTTCTCGCCGGCGGCATATTCCTCATGGTAGAAACGGTCGTCTTTGACATTCACCCGGATGTAAAGGTTGTTTTCATTCCATGCCAGCTGATAACTGCCGGAGAAATCCGCCTCCGGGACGGGCTTGACTTTATTGACGAATGGAATCTTCGGAATCCGGTTCCAGTCCGGCGTTCCCGTAACTTTGCGGCAGACAATCCCCTCGAACTCCAGCGTATCGCTCAATTTCCGGTCGATCGTCACCGTTAC
>DXVA01000014.1:438-28086 GCA_019408975.1 Lentisphaeria bacterium
GTCATCCGGTCGGCGCACAAAGCCTCCGGCAAAGCCTGTTCGATATTCTTTTTTTCATTCGGCGCCACTGTGATCTGTTCCACTTTCCCGTTTACAATCATCTCCCCGCGGAACTCCCGCGACAGCAGATTGCTCAATTCGATATGGAAACGATCCGGCGCAGTCGGGCGCATGGACATTTCCAGAGGCAGCTGATCGCTTCCGCTGACGGGAGACGCTCCGGTAAATGCCTTTGCCATCTCCGCCAGTGTTCCCGGTTTGCCCCTGAAAAACATCGGGAACGGCCCAACGGCAAAACGCAGTCTTCCATCCGCTCCGATCGCAGGACGGCGGGCGCTTTCCATAAAATCAAAAATCTCAGGCGGATTCTTTCCGAAATCCGCAGAAACGATCATGGACGGAATCGCGCCGCTGTCCATTCTCGGATCGTGACTCCAAACCGCCGCCACCGGACGCTTCTGCGCGTCTTCAAACAGATAACAGCGCACGTAGGGAGCAAAACGGATATCCTGCCTGAAACGGGAATCCCCAAGCAGGCGCGCCAGCGTGTTGACGGCTTTCTGCATGGCGAACGGCGTCAGGCTGGTATCCATGCCGAATGTCCTTGAACTGACCAGCGCCAGCGTGACAAAGGAAACTCTGTCGCTGTATTTCAGAGCAGTCAGCCATGTACGCGCATCGTGGGCCGCGCTGATCTTCTCTGTCCATCCCATATCATAAGAAAGCGGACCGTAAATCCAGTTGTTGATTCCGTTCCACTGGGACTTGTAAAGCCCCCACTGGGGAACGCTGTAAAGATTGTAATAACCACCTTCCGGCAGGAAAAGCTGTTTTCCTTCATAGCCGTATTTATCCATGATTTTCAGAATGGAAGCAAGATCGGAGTCGAGATCGGGGCTCTCCGGCGATTCTCTGTAAATGTGGATTGCCAGCAAATCGAATTTTACACGGCCGTCAACAGCCTTCAGGAAACGTTCCAGCGAAAGAATGCCGCTTTGGGGCGAAGCATTGCACGGGATCTGTCCGCCGACCACCTGCGCTTCGGGATTGGCTTTCTTCACGGCTTTGTAAAATGCGATCTGCAATGTTACGTATTTGCTGAATTCCTCATCCGATGCGGAAAGTCCGGCAAATGCGGGAGCCGCCGCGTCGTCTTCGCCGCTCATCGACCAGCGCTTGACCCACGGAAACGCCTTGACTCTTGTCTGCACTGCGGCATCGAAGCGCTTCAGGTAATCCTCCGTCAGTTTTCCCTCGGGATTTTCATCGCGGAAATCCTTGATCAGAGGTTCCGCACGGTCATGCCTCCTGTTCATGGCGGCATTAGGATAAATCCAGAAGTGGCTCCGGTTTGTTTTCCCGCGCGTGCACATCGCCGTGTGCGAGATATCCATGCCGAACTTCCGGTACATATCCGCGGTCTCCTTGAATTCCTGATGGAACCAGCCTTTGCCGCCCATGCCGAGCTGCCTGCACCGCTGAAGTATTGCGGGAAAATCCGCCTGCGAGGAGAGATAGTTGTAATCAATGCAGAACAGATTTTTCAGGCGGTGGGTGTTGTTCATGAAGTCCATGACGGAAAAACGGTGAAAATCGTAGGTCTTCTTTCCGTTTTCCAGCTCATAATCAGCCCGGACGACAAAAACGCCGCGATCCGTCTTCAAGTCCGGCAGCCCGATTTCGCTTCCGTTCTGAAACGTGAATTCTTTCCGATAAACGACGTTGCCGAAAAAATCCCTGACGGAAAGTTTCCCTTTCCCGGGAGCCTCGGCAAACACTTTCAGGCGCGCCTGTAAAGGTTTGCCGGATTCAGTGAAATTATCTTCCGCCGAAGTCAGCAGAGCCGATTCCACGGGGCGGTTCACATAAGCGGTGGCGACGGAACCGCGTTCCAGCTGCATTCCGTCGATCCACACTTCCCCGTCGCCGGTCGGAGAAGTTACGTTCATGCTGAAAACCAGGGGCATGTCGAAAGGGACTTTGACAGGCAGGACGATTCTCTGCCAGTCGCTGCCCACCTCCGCTCTGGTCTTTGCCAGGGAAATCCAGCGGTCCCCGCCCTGTTTCACATCATTCGGCATACAGGTTTTCGCCGCCCAGACAGAGATATCCTGCCCTTTCCGGTTCCCTTTCACATAACAGCTGAAAACATAATCGCCCGGTTCCACGGGCACCGGAAAAATACTGACGTCTCCCGCCTCGTGAATTCCCCGCCAGTCGCCGCGCCGACTCTTGCTCCAGCTGGGCAGGCGCAGGCTGTGTTTCCCGAATTTTGCAACACTGCCGTCGATGACCGAAGCTCCCTTTTCCCATTTTTCAGGAGTTCCGGCAAAGCCCTGATAAGTGATCCAGCAGCCATTGCCGGCGCCCTGTTCAAAAGAAGGATTCGACAGGAGATTTTTGCACGCGTCACGGTCATAGACCGTCAACGCCTCCAGCTTCTGCCAATCCTGTCCGGCATAAGTTTTGCCGCTTTCGACCACGGTGCCGCTGCGCAGATCAAGTTTGAACTTGATTGTGCGTCCCGCCTCCCGCAGAGGGCGGAACTGGACATTAAAACGGTTCAACCCGGTAAATGCGTTGATGAAAGCTCTGGAGACGGGAATGACTGAAAAAAGATACTCCGGGCGGTCATCGAAGAAATTCATGACATCAATTTTCTGCCACGTGGAAAACAGCCGCTTTCCGTTGTCCACGGGAATGACGAAACGTTCCTTCTTTTTTCCCATCTGATATTCAAACGTATGTCCCTGCGCAACCTTCAGCGGAATGTTCAGAAAAAGACTTTCATCGCCGATCAGAGCGCTGTCCTCCGGCACCGTCTCCAGTTTCAGTTCAATTTCCAGAAGCCCGTCCGGCAGCAGACGCGCCGCCTGCAAAAATTTTGCACTGCGTTTTCCGTCCGGTGTCAGTTTGCATGTTCCGCGCAGTTCAAATGCGTTATTGCCGAATTATTGAGGACAAAGATTTCTTCCCCTCCGACCAGCATCCGCCAGCTTCCGTTTTCCGTAATTTCCAGCGAGCGGCTGCCGGAAATGATCCGGTTTCCCTTGATTTCAGGAGTGAAATTACGAATTTCCTTTTTTTCCGTCTTTGCCGCAAACGGCGCCGGCGTCACCTGATCGCTGGGCAGCTCCGCGGCGCATACACTCACTCCCAACACCAGCAGGACTCCCCCCGTCAACATTGATTTTTTCATCATCTGTCTCTTCCTCTTCTCTTGTTATTCAACTATTTTCAGTCTGCACACTCCGTTGTCACCGTTGATTCAGCAGATAACTTCTGATCGTTTCCGCCTGCTCCGGCCATTTTTTGATTTCCCGGTCTCCAAGAATCACGACTCCCTCAATTAATCCCGCCGTCAGGTATTCACGTGCCTTGTCCAGCTCATAAACCAGCAGTTCCGGAGGTGTTCCGGCATCGCTGCGCCCGTAGTCATGAAGAAAAACTCCAAGCAGAATCGGCTTTCCGGGGAGGCTTCGGCGGCAAAGCTCAATGGTTTCGTCGAAACGCAGAATCTGGTCCTTGCTCCAGATATAAAGATTGATGCCGTCAACATAAGGCAGGACATAGCGGAAATCCTTATGGTTGTGGATGAAATCATGCTCATAGGCAACACACCACATCTTCAGTTCCGGATTGTATTTCTTCAACGCTTTGGCGCGTGCTTCAAATTTCTCCGGCAGAATGACTTTGTCATAATCAATCATGACATCATCGCACATGGCGCCGGTAATATTCGGATATTTCAGGGAAAGTCTGCTGAGATATTCCGCGTTCTCCTCGTCCGAAGCATACGGCACATCCTTCACGATAGTGCGGCAGTTCGTATTGATCTGGCAGATCATTCTTTTATATTTGCTGTGAAGGCCGAGCATTTTTTCCGTGGTGGGACCGTAAACATATACCACATTTTCAGCGTTGAAATAATCCGCGCCTCTGATCAGGGTGTCCTCCGCCATCGTCCCTCCCCATGCGGGAGTGGGACCGCCCCAGACCCAGAGATTGTCTCCGCCCAGTTTGACAAATCCGGAGGTGTCAAGTTTCGGCGCAGTGGCAAGAACTTTCAGGATCACTTCATTGAAAGCCGAATTTTCAGGTTCGATTTCTCCGACCCATTCCATATCGAACGGAGTGATCAGCGGATCGTCCTCGACATATCCCGGCGGACGCGGCGCCGCGGTTGCCGAACGGAGAACGGTTCTCCGTTTCCTGATCTCCTTCTTTTTTTCATTCAGCCGTTCCGCCGCCAGGCTCAGTTCGTGGAGTTGGTCCTCCGTCGGCGCAAATTTTGTCACATCCATTTTCCACTCCTTTCCGTGAGAACTCTTTGTTTCATTCAGCCCGGATGATTGAATCTGCCACGGTTCCGCCGATCACCTGGTGCCCGGCGGCATTCGGATGAAGCAGATCCGCCAGAAGGCTTGCGACCTTCTCTCTGCCGAGAGCGCGCATCGCACCGTAAAGATCACAGACCGGCAGTCCGCGCCTGTGCCCAATTTCTTTCACCGCATCCGCATAATCGTCCATCATATCCCAGCGGTAATATTTTCCGGGAACCGCATTGATCAGCAGAATCGCGCTTCTGCCCTGTGTCTTCGCAATCAGGCGCCCGATATACTCGTTGAACTGCATCGCATAAGAAGCACAACTCTTTCCGGTGCTTTTATCATTCGTCCCGATCAGAATCGTAATCAGGTCCGGCGGGGTGTTCCCGATATCGCGTTCCATCCAGTTCAGGAGATCGATCAGCGTGGCTCCGCCGACGGCATGTGCGGATACGGTGATCCTGTCGTTCCCGAACTGCTTCCGCAGTTTTTCCTGCATGGCGGCACTGTAGGATTCCGTCTGCGGGCTGCGGAGCCGCGCGCCTGCCGTGATGGAGTCTCCGACCGAGACGACATTTACGGCTTTCCCCTCTTTCATATTCTTCACGACATCCCGTATTGCGCGCGCCTTCCCGTTATGGCCCGCATACTTCGCCGCCGCATCCTCGACCAGTCTGATATCCGCGACACTGTATTGGTGCGCGGCAACCGGCGCATTGAAATATCCGATTTTCCATTTATTTCCGATCCCGAGAAAATCAATGCCTTCGGGAGTCAGCCCGCCCCTGCCGTTGATCTTGCCGACGTTCCAGCTCCAGACCGGATTCATGTCCTCCCATGCGACTTTATATTCGGTCCATTCCTTGTTTTCAAGCGGAAAATGCCAGGAAAAACACCATCCCCAGCGCTGCCCGATGCTGATGCTCCCGAAATTTCCGGAACCGTCGCCTTTGACTTTGAATGAAATTCCGTTGAAGTTCCTCCCCTGGTTCCGGTACTGCCCGAACTTTGCGGGAAGCATCCGGTAGATGCCGCCCGGCGCGTGAATCGTAATGCCGGGACGGTCCGTTGTCTTTTCAAATTTCGTATTCGGAGTATAAGAGTCGGATTTCCATGCGGAAAGATCGGTGAAATCTTCCAGCGGCATGGTTGCGGCGCAAAGCGTCAGGGAATCCAGCAATGCGAATAAGATTGCGGCTGTCCGTTTTTTCATTTGTAATCTCCTGCAAGATGGTTATTTTTCCGGAATGACCCGTTCCGCATGTTCCGCAATCCAGCGGCGCGTCCACTCCACTTCCGGTATTCCGAGATCCGCAATACAGTTGGAACAGAAGATGATGCCTTCGATCTTTCCGTCCATGACGTATTTCAGGCAGACTTCGCATTGATGCTCCATCTGTTCCGGCGTCAGCGGCTTCGATTCTCCGTAATTCCACATATAGCATCCGGCGAAACGCCTTTTCCCGGGCGTCATCGCAATGACCGTATCAAGATTCTCCTCCAGACAGTCCAGCGTTCTTCCATGCCATGTCCAGAACGTCACCACATCGCACTCCTCAAGATACGGCTTGACCTCCGGCGAAATCTCATGCGCATAGAGCACGACCCACAGATCAAGGCGCCGCCCGATCTCATGATGAAGCCTTTCACGGAAGAGTGCGACATCCGCCGGGGAGAAAAGTTCCCTGCGGCGCGCATTGAGGAAATCATCCAGCACACCGCCCGTCACATTCGGATATTTCCGCGCCTGATTGAGAACCTCCTCCAGATCGCCGAGTTTGGCGTCGGTCCGCGACGAACCGCCGGAACCGACCACGGACCATACCACCTGTTTCAAGTGTTTCAGAGCTTCGGACTCCGGGTCGAACGGCGGAGGCGGAAGATTTTCCATCACCACACGGCAGCAGTTCGGAATCCCCAGAAATTCACACCCCTCCGCCGGAGTCATCCGGTTGGTTCCCGGAAGCCGGTAACGGTTGTTGCTTTCTCTGTGATGCGATCCGGGGGATTGTCCCCAGAGCCATAACCTGTCACGAAGTCTTGTCATTGAAAAATCCTTATTTTTAAAAACTGCTCTTTGCATTTTTAATTATAAATGATATTATTGCTTTGACAATACCATATTTCAGATATTTTGATGTCAAAAACTAGAAAAACAGGCATATTCTACAGAATCGGTAAAAAAAGATGATCGACATCATAAGAAAAGCGAAAATTGTAATGGAAGTTGCGCGGAAACAGACGCTGGACAGACGCTGGCAGACAAGAAATTTCAATCCGGTGCGTCTGGTCATTCCGTTTACGCGCCTCTATTTTCCGCTTGCGGGCGAAGGTTATATGATGTATTCAGGGAAACGATATCATCTGCGCCCCGGATTCCTTTTTCTGATTCCCCCCTATGCGCCGGTGGAGGTCTCCTGTCCGGAACGGCTCGTGAAATACTGGACGCATTTCAATGTGTTCATGGCAGATTCCGAGGTTGATCTGTTCAACATCGTAAACACCGTCAACGAACTGCCGGTGCCGGATGAGAGAGAATACTGTACTCTTTTTGAACATCTTACAAAATGGTATCCGACGTCCCATTGTGAAAAGTATTACAAAGTTCCCCCGCTTGCGGAATTCGAGGCGCAGTCGGCACTGCATCTCCTGCTGGAACCCTTTTATGAAAACATCCTTTCCAATACGAAAAATCTGGACCGGAGTAATCTGCGCCTTGTCAAACTGCTGAATTACATCGAAAAGAATCTGGACCGTGAACTGACTCTGAAACAGCTCGCAGCACTCGTTCACCTGAATCCGACCTATCTCTCCAATCTGTTCAGCGAAAAATTCGGAATCTCCCTGATTCAATACTGCAACAACCGCCGGATCGTGCGCGCAACGGATCTCCTGATTCATACGGATTATTCCATCGAAGAAATCGCATGGCGGCAGGGCGCGGAAAGCACAGCCGCATTCTCCCGTCTTTTCAAACGGCATGTGGGCTGTTCTCCGGTCCGGTTCCGCCAGCTCAAACAGGGCGGAAATACCAGGCCGGAGTAAATCACGTCAAGACTTTTCTCCGGATGCATCGAGCTCAATTTCCAGCGCCGTGCCCGCGTGGTGCAGATCAAGGAAACGAGTCTCTTTCCTGCCGCATCTCCAGTGAATATGGAGATTTTTCACGCCTGTCCCGTGGAAACGGAGCCTCGCATGGTCTTCCGTGACGGAAAGAATCTCGGTATGAACTTCAAAATCCGGCTCAAGCGCCGCAAACGGAAGCAGGGTCAGGAGCAGAGGCGTTCTTTCCTGAACCTGTGTCCGGAAGGAATAACCCGGCGTATGAATCCCAACCGTTTTACCATTGCATCTCGTCCAGTCCGTATTCAGGAGCATCAGGCGCGAACAGCCGTTTTCCTCCTCCCAGCGGGTCCAGAAGACCTCTTTGGAAGGATCATCCGCATAGACCGTCCCGCGATGCTCCACGGCAAGCTTTGCAATCCATGACGCGGAAACCTTCTGAAGCCGCTCATGCCCCGGATACGCCCATGCCGTCATCAGGTAGACACACCCTTTCCCGAGCCTGTGCCGCACAACCAGCGGCTTGCCGTTTGCGGCGTCCCACGCGACAATCTCCGCTCCGCAAAGCTCCACCTCCGCAAGACGGCAGGGACCGTCCTCGTCCACGGAACGGCTGGGAAGCGCGGAAAGCTCCGGCTCGGGAAACGCCTCATGCCCCGCGGCGTTCCATTGTCCGCTGTATTCCCCGCCGGGACCGGTCACTCTGACTCCGCAGAGCCCGGAAAGATCGCCTCCGTTCCAGAGCGCAAGATCCTTCCAGTCATGCAGGAAGTCGCGTTTCGTATGCGTGCTGAACTGCGGCAGCCCCGTAAAAAGCGTTCCGCCGTTTTCAACAAAACTGTACAATTTATCATAATCTTCGGCAATCATCGTGTTCCACCCGAGATTCAGCAGCAATTTGTAGCGCCTGAAATATCCGCTTTCCGCTTCCGCCGGCACTTCGTCGAAATCCCCGTAAGGCGTGCCGGAGAAAAAGAACCGGCGGCGGTCGTAACGCTGGCGCAGCGGGTGCGTGTTTGCGCCGGGCATCAGGACGTCCAGAAGCTGGCGGCACTTTTCCGGCTGTCCGTGTCCCCACGCGGAATCACGATTCCCGAACAGCCCCCATACCGAGTATTCGGGAGTCTGTTCGACATCGCAGATGAAACCGTTGAACGGCGCTGCATAGCGTCCCTCAAGAAATGCGATATTGCGTTTGTTTTTTCCAGTCCGTGGATGCGTCTTGACGAAACGGTAGAAATCGCGCGTCATATCGCGCTTGCCTTTTGTGAGAGCGTCATCCCAGCTCTGGCGTTCCTCCTTGAACAACTGGAACAGGCAGTCTTCTTCATAAATCATCGACGCCCCCATCATCCACGGCTGGAAAAGCGAAAGGAAATACATGCCGAGATGAGTTTCAAAATAAGGCTGGACCGCGTGCTGGATTGCGATATGCACCCCCCATTCGCCGGAACCGAGCGATTCCGCCGCCGGACGCGCCTGCGAACAGAGATGCTGGGTATGCGGGACCATCGTCTCCGTGCGCAGGAAATCGGCTCCCGCAAGATAACAGTAACGGTGTCCGCCGGACGCATCCCCGAATGCCGCGCGCGGAGCCGCCTTATGAGCGCGGTCGATTTCAATCTTCAGATACTTGAGATAGTGTTCCATCGCCTCTTTCATGTCGCCGGAACTCCACGGCTCTTTCGGGTCGAATGCATAAACGGCTCCGGGCCATTCGTGCCTTCCGACACTGTGCAGGGCATCTCCGGCGGCTTTGACCAGTGCGCCGTCGTCAAAATCCGTAGCCGCCTCCACGACAATATGATGCTTCCGGCAGAATTCGCCCCAGCGCGCCATCAGCGCGGGATCGACGGGAACCGCCTCACAGGAATGCGGGTCCTTCCTCAAAAATGCGCGGAACACCACAAGATTGCCGAGACGGGTCCGCCATGTGTAGTCCAGCAGCCAGTCCATGAATCCGTTTCCATCATGCGGAACCACGGTCATATCATAGCCGACCGTCACCTGCGGCGCTTCATCAGCCAGCGCATAAACCGCCGGAATCACGCCGGAGGAATTGCCGGCTTCGACGACTGCATTCACTCCGGGACGGGATAACGTGAACTCAAAATCATTCCAGCCGGGTTGAAGCACGCAATCCGCCGATCCGCCCTGCCAGCGGATCGTGACCTCATCCGGGCAGACCGCGAAAATGCGCCCGGTCAGCGGTTCATTGACCAATGCCCACGGAGGCAGGGAAAAATCAAGGTGATTGTGCCTGCTCTGCTGGAGAATCAGACGGCTGAACAGCAGGTAAAACTGCGGATTGCCGTTTCTGATCCCGAATGTATGCCTGCCCGGAGCCGCCTGAAAACGCACCCAGACATCTTCCAGCATCTGCATGAATTCATCATGTTCGCGGAAATAGTGGGCAAACTGCGCAATCTCTCTGCCGTCGCAGAAAAGGGTCATCGGAAAAGTATCATGAATCTGCTGCTCCTTCTCCGGCGTGTAACCGGGCGCCGCCATGCCGACGATATGCAGGACATTCTCGACGAAATCCGTTTTTCTCTCCGGGATTTCCGCCTCGAATTCAAGTGTTTCGCCCGGAGCCAGCCATGCGGTGCGCATCCGCGCCCAGTCATGAACCGGAAGCGGAAGGTCGTCCGCCTCCCAGACCTGCTGCCCGTCTTTCGGCGCAGGGCGGAACCAGAGGTGCTTCGTGCGAGTCACGATCACATGGCAGCCGAGGTATTTCGGTCCGACGGGAAATACGATCCTGCCCTTTTCCAGAATCTCTTCTGCTGAAAAATCGAACCTGCCGGAAAGCGTAGTCAGACGGAACGTTGTATTCCCGTCCGCCTCCGCCACGAAACGGACTCCGGAAAGCCCCCTGTGTGTGCGGCTCCTCCACTTCGGTTCCGCAAGTTTCGTCTCATGCGCACAATGCCCGGGACCATACCAGATGACCGGATAATCCAGCTGATAAGTTTCTTCGATCCTGCCGCCATTGCAGTCCAGCTGCCCGTCCCAGAGGTAAACGGGATGATAATGGCGGCGCGAATATAAATATTGGTATCCCCAGTCGATGCGGAAATCAAGTTTCATAAACTGCCCTTTCGAATTGATTTTATGATGCCATAATATGACGCGGCAGATCATTATTTCAAATGTTCCAGTGGCGCACAGGCAGAAAATAACCGATTATGAATCCACCTTCCTGATACAAAAAAGATGGCCCCGCCAAAGAATTGAAGAACCTGCCGGTATTTCCGTGAAAGAAGGAACCGCAGTATGCGAATCAGCTTTTTGAATAAACTACCGCGATGCAAGCATACGCCCTATCGGGGATTTCGCCTGCGGCGACCAGCTTACGCAGCTGGAACGCGGCAGGACTGAGAGTCCTGCACGAAGCTGTTTTTGCGATGCAGAGCATCGCACTATGAAACCAATTTTTTTGAATAAATTTTTCCGTTTTCTTTCGGAGAGGGGCTTGACGGAATATGGTACTAACTTTTATAATCTTGATACCAGACAGCCGGAATTGAAATTTTCATCAGGGGATAAACCATGAATTCAGATGCCAAGAACAGCAGATTGTATGAAAAGCTGAAAGAAGATATTCTCAGCGGAAGTTGCCCGCCCGGATTCCGTTTTCCGGCTGAAATACCCTATGCGAAAGAACTTGGCGTTTCACGCAATACGCTCCGCACCGCATTGAAATGGCTCGAAAAGGAAAACCTGATCGTCAGAGGCCGCGGGAAAGGAACCTTCGTCAATCCCAGCCACGGATATGACAAACGCAAGCGTTACATGCTCCTGCTCGATTCCGCTCCGCCCGCGCCTTATACGGAACATATCATTCCGCAGATCATGCTCGGAATCGAACAGGCGCTTCATGATCGCGATATTGAGCTGGAACACTGTTCCTATGAACATCTTGACTCCATGGAACGCGATGAGATCATGGAAATGATCCGGCGGCGCAGGATTTCCGGCATCCTGTGGAAATCCAGCGCCTTTCTGGGAAATGAGAAAGTCTTCCTTGCCCTGAAAAGCCTGCCAGTCCCTGTTGTCCTGCTCTACTGTCAGCCGGAGGACTACCGGATAACCGGCTGGGCGGCGATTCCGCAGAATACCCGGAATACATGGTGCGAAGCCCTGCGCTACCTTCGCAGCCGCGGGCATGCCAGAATCGGAATCGTCAATGCGGACGTCTCCGGCTTGATCCGGCATGAGTTCAGTCCGAAAGAGCACGCGCGCATTCTCCGTTCCATGGGGCTGGACCCTGATCCCGCGCTGATCGTCACAGCGCACCTGACGGACCGTTCCGTGGAAGAAAACCTGAACCGTCTCTTCCAGATGCAGGCGCCGCCGACGGCGCTTCTCTGTTATTCCGACTACTGGGCGCCCGCCGTTTACCGGGCATTAAGGAAACTGCATTTGAAAATTCCGGACGACATTGCCGTCATGGGCTACTGCGGCACCCCGAACAGCGCTTACATGAACCCGCCTCTTTCCACCGTCGCAGTAGGCTACCGTGAAATCGGCATCAACGGAATCAGGATTCTGGACGAGGCGGATCAATGGTTCTGCCCCGGCGCGCCGGAACACTCTCTTCCGCCGTTCAGCCCCGCACCCTACCGTATCATCGAACGGCAGAGCACAAACCGTAAACAAATGGATGACAGAATCTTAAAATAACAAGGAGAAAGGAAACCTCATGAAATTTCTGTTTTCAGCACTTCTACTGTTTTCTCTCGCCGCGCTGGCCGCCGGAGAAATCACACTCGACAAAGAATGGCGGATCGTCCTTCCGGCTTCCGGGAAAGACCCTGCCATGGAACGGCATCTGCGCAGCAGTGCGCTCCTGCTTCGGGATACCGTCAGACGCGCCACCGGAATCGAACTTCCGCTTGTTGCGGAAGATCAGGCGCAGCAAGGGAGAAAACGGCTGTTCATAGGCGCAACCGCAGCCTCGAAAACAACGGGAGTCACACTTGATTCAAAAAAATTATGGGAATATGCGATCGTCGCCGCAGACAATGATCTCCATCTGTTCGGCAATGACAGACGCTGGAGGAAAGACGGCTCTTATGACGCATTCACGCTGGGGACAGTAAAAGCGGTCACAAGTTTTCTTGAGCAGTTCTGCGGAGCCGATTTTCTCTATCCCGGAAACGATGGAATTTCCGTCGGGAAATTGCAGAAGATCAGTTTCCCGGACAATCTGCGGATTCAGAAAGTTCCGCAAATACTTTATGGAGTCGGACGCCGTCAGGGAATGTTTTACGATATCGCCAACAATATGTTCCCTGCGCCCTGGAACGGCACATACGGCGGACATTCCCACAACATCGCCATTCCCGCGGCTGAATACGCAAAGAAACACCCGGAATATTTCGCTCTCATCAAAGGAAAACGCGACTTGAACCCGAGGTATCCGGCATATTGCCTTTCCAGCCCCGCGGTGCAGGAACTCATCTACCAGGAACTTATCCGGCACGCGGATCAAGGATATGAAATGGTTCAGCTCGCGCAGAGCGACGGCTTCCGGGGATGTGAATGCGAAGCCTGCCGCAAGCTTTACGGCGTCTCCTCCTGGGGAGAAAAACTCTGGATCATGCACGCGAAAATGGCGGAACGCTTCGCAAAGGAACGTCCCGGAAAACTGATCCACATCATCGCCTACGGTCCGACCCGGACACCGCCGCAGACTTTCCGCAAATTTCCCGGCAACGTCATCATCGAACTGGCTCCCTATTCACAGGAGATCATGAAACGATGGAAAGGATATCAGGTCAAAAACGGTTTCACCGTCTATCTTTACAACTGGGGATATTACCATACCGAGGGATTCACGCCGAAAGCCTCCTCCGGATTTCTTTCCGCTCAGGCAGCGGACTTCCGGCGCGACCGCATCAGAGGGATTTACTTCTGCGGATTCGGAGAACTGTTCGGGCTTGAGGGGCCCGCCTATTATCAATTTTTGAAACAGCTCGAAGACCCTGCGCTGAAAGCGGAAGTGCTGCGCCGACGCTATTGTCAGGGGCTCTTCGGCGACGCCGCTCCGGAAATGGAAAAATTCTACTCTCTCATCGACAGCCGCCTGCAATTCGATGTCCCCGGCAGGTTTCAGGACTGGAATGCGCCGGATCTCGTCATGAACAAAAGAAAAACCAGAGACTACTATGAATCGTTAAGGCTCCTGCAAGTCCGCTGGACACCTGAAGTCATTGCGGAACTCGACAAAGTCCTGACGGCGGCGGAAAAGAAAAATCAGTCGCGGCAGATGAAAGACGCGCGATTGGAGTTCGATTACCTGAAACTGACAGCGGCGGTCGCTTCCGGGTATGCGGAAACTCTCCAGGCAAACAATCCCGGGGACAGCATTTCCCTGCTGAAAGCCGTCGATGCGCGCAACCGTTTCATTCAGACACCGCGCCCGAAATCGCATCCCGCGCATTTCGGCAAAGTATCGGAAACGGTACTCAAAGCGGGCGGGCGCATGATGGGGCTCCTTCCCATGCCCTTCACCTTGGATGCCGCGTGGCTGCTCAAGGAAAACGTGCCGCTTGCAGGGCGGACGATTGAGGCAGGAAAGGAACGTTCCGGGCAGCAGGTGTTTGCTCCGGCAAATGCGTCGGACAATGCAACGGATTACAGAAACATCCGCGCAAGAATCAGTTGCCGCCGCGACGATGCATGTTTATACGTCACATTCCATTTCGATCAGCTGAAACAGGAGGAGATCATGAATGACGGGATTCAAGTCTATCTCGGGCTTCCTGACCAGCCGGAGACATGGAAAAAAGTATTTGTCAGCATTAAATCGACAAGCGCCGCCTGCTCAAGGCTGGTCAAGACCGGCAAAAACAACAACGGGCAGGGGCATGTGTATGAGCCGGTTCCCGTAAAACAGCGTGCGCGCATGACGGCTCCCGCCCCGGGCTGCAAAGAGGCGTCCGTCGAAATTGCCATTCCGTTTTCATGGTTCGGCAGAACTCCGCAGAAAGGCGAAAAATGGCTCTTCAACGCGGCATATCAACGGAACCGGCGCTATACAGTCTGGCAGTACAATCTTGAACAGAAAAGCTGGCGCAACGCGCTGGATGCGTTTGGAACAATTCTATTTCAGTAAAAAGGAATTCTTATGAAACTTTTTTATCTATTGTCCATCCTGTTCTGCCTGGGGGGATTGCAGGCGGGGGAACTGACTCTGGCGGAAAAGGGAGCAAGCCGGTTCCGAATCGTTCTCCCGGATCGTTTTTATGATGCAGGAGTCCGGCGTCATGTAAATGCCGCAGCGCAGGAACTGGCAAAGGCATTCAGAGAGGGCGCCGGAGCGGAAATTGCCGTCGTGTCCGAAAAGGATGCCGGGAATCACCCCGGAATCTATCTCGGCAACACGGAAAAACTGCGGAAAACGGGAATCGACATCACCGGCCTCAAAGATTTCGAGGCGTTGATTTTCGTACATGACGGCAATGTTTTCATCGCAGGAAATGACCGCCACGGAAAAAGAAAGAAAGGAAACGACTCTTATAACCGTTATCTCCTCGGAACCGTCAAGGGAATCGTTGCATTTATGGAGGACTATCTTCATGTGCGTTTCCTGATGCCGGGAGAAATCGGAACGGAAATCCCCGTAATTTCCGCAGTCACTCTTCCCGGCAACCTGAACCGGCGAATCGCGCCGCCTCTCCGTTTTGCTCTCGGCCGTCATTCCTCAATGATGTATGACTACGCGAACAACAATTACGGTTACGGGTCTTTCCACATTTACGGAGGACACTCCTACTATGACGCGATTCCGGTAAAAAAATATGCGAAAACACATCCCGAATATTTCTCACTGGCCGGCGGCAGACGCCTTACGAATGCCGTGTATTTCGGGCACTGTATCTCGAATCCTGAAGTTCAGAGACTAGTTTATGCGGAAATTTTAAGACGCCTCGACGACGGCGCGGAAACCGTGGAGGTAGGCGTCACGGACGGCTATGTTCCATGTGAATGCGCTTCCTGCCGGGCTTTCGGCAATGTGTCCGATCCGGGTGAAAAGCTCTGGATTCTTCACCGGCAAATGGCGGAAAGACTGCGGAAAGACCGTCCGGGCAAAAATCTGATGCTGATCGCCTACTCTCCGACGCGCAGACCGCCGCAGACATTTCATGAATTTCCAGAAAACGTCATGATCGAACTTGCGGACAGTTCTCCGGAATCATTCGAGGCATGGAGGAAAATCAAAGTCCCGCAGGGATTCAGCGTCTATCTTTACAACTGGGGTCAATACAACCCCGGAGGGCTTACGCCGAAAACAAGCCCCGCTTTCTGTGCGGAACAGGTCAGGGTTTTCATGCGGAATCAGGTCAAAGGAGTCTACCGATGCGGTTTCGGGGAACTGTTCGGGCTTGAAGGTCCTGCATATTACGTCTTCGGCAAAATCTTCGATCATCCAGCGCAGGATGAAAAGGAACTTCTGGCAGACTACTGCCGGAATGCATTCAAGGAGTCCGCGCTCCCCATGAGCGTATTTTTCGGGAACCTGTATCAGAGGCTCGGCATGATCCCGCTTCCCGATTACAGAAACTCGGAGGCGTTCATTTCCAGGCCGATGACACTTCTTCCGCTTCTTTACTCATGGGATCTGCTTGCTGCCATGGAAAAAAATCTGGCGGCGGCGGAAGCGAAAGCTGTTGGCGCCAAAGTGAAAAAGCGTCTGGAACTAGTCCGCCTTGAATTCAATTACCTGAACAGCCTTGCCTCAATCATTCATCTTTACAACGCTTACAAAATCAGTCCGTCAAAAGCCCTTTTCGAACCGCTTGCAAAGGAGATAGAAAAACGTAACTCCATGATCGACTCTCTCTATGCGCCGGACGGCTCCGTCCGGCCCTTCTCCGGCTGGCAGGAAATCCGCCCTTTCGGCGGAGACACCAGAGCACGCCTCAAAGTCAACGGGCGAATGCGGGCAATTCTTCACTCTCCTTTCACATGGAACATCGCCAATCTGCGGGCACATAAAATCCTGCCCGGTTTCGGAAGCAGATCATTGAAGATTTTCCGTGCAGACAGCCCGGTTCCCGGACATGATTTCAACTGCGGCGAATGGAAAAAGGCGCCGTGGCACAGCCTCGCAGGAATTCAGCTTGGAAAAATCCACGACCGGACACGGTTCAAGATTCTGTATGACGCCCGCAATCTCTATATCGGCATCGAAACGGATTTGAACGAAAAGCGGGAGTTCAAGCCTTATGGGCGCGACGGTTCCTGCTGGAACGCCGATTGCCTGGAACTCATTCTTGACCCATGGGGAACCCGTGAGAAATATTTTCACATGGTTTTCAATCCGGTAAAAAATTCCTGTTATGATGCGGCGTTCGGGCTGATTACGGACCCTTTGCACCCGCAGTTCAACGGCATGGACTCCTCATGGAACGGAAAATGGAATTATTCCTGCGTGAGAAAAAACGGAAAATGGCTCGCAATGGTCACGGTTCCCTTTGATGCGCTCGGCGTAAAAACGCCGCGGCAGGGAACAGTCTGGACCATGAATATCGGGCGGGAATCCTACACTGTCCCGAACAAAGACAATACCCCGGAATTATCACTCTGGGCTCCGAGTCTTGAGAGCGGGGATTTCCATGACAGAAACTCATTCGGCGAAGCCGTCTTCCAATAAATTAAACAAGGAAAGAACACAATGAAAAAGCATATGCAAAAACTCTCCGGTCCGCAGGTTTCATCCTTTCCCGTCGGGCTTCCCGCTTCGGGAAAGCAGTCAATCCGTGCCCTTGCCTTACTTTTTCCTTCTTCATTCAAATGTTCTCTTGTTCAATTGTTCAATTGTTTTCCCGTTCCTTCTTACTTCAGAGTTCCCTGTTCCTCTGTTCTTACTTCGAGGGTGAAAATAAGAATTTTCACCCTCATAGAGCTCCTCATCGTGATTGCGATGATCGCAATTCTCGCAGGGATGCTTCTTCCTGCATTGAATGCGGCGCGCGATAAAGCAAAAACCATTCAATGCGCAAGTAATTTCAGTTCCATCGGAAAGGCAGTCATGATGTACGTTTCCGACTGGAATGATTACCTGCCGCCGGGAAGCAACGGCGACGGTGATTCCAGCGATCCGAACAGGAAACGCCTCTGGGGAACCGGGAACACCGGAGTGATCGCGGAATATCTCAATTGCACCAACGATCCGGTGCTGATAGGATACGTTGACTGGCCGCTGCACTCAAAGTTTGCATGTCCCGCCGACAGAAAGCAGACGGATCATTACACGCTCGGCTACAACATACAGCTGAACAATCAGGTTTACAGAAAGGAAAACGGAATCCACAAGCTGGGACGCTGGAAACAGCCGACCCGGACAATGCTCGTACAAGGTGCGGAAACAAGTGAAGTCCAGTATAACCACGTGTTGATTTACAGGCATGACGCCAAAACGAATGTGCTTTTCGGCGATACTCATGTCGCAACTCTGAAAAGCGGGCAGATCCCGCATGACAAATCCGGCGAACCGGGATACCGTGCAGATGGATGGAGATCCTATTTCTGGTGGCCGTTCCAGATCGGCGGCACTGTATTGGTCCAGCATGACAGTTATTAAATGTGGAATTTCGTTTGAAGCGAAGTATAATATTCCGGCGGAGGACAACGGTATCCCCCGCCGGTTGTTTAACATAAATTCATGCAGTGTTTTCCCGGAGTCAGAACCTGTTTCCGGAAGATTCCTCTGGTTCCTTCCGGAACGGCAAGTTCCATCCTGCCATTCTGAATTTCAAGTTCAATCGGGCCATGTTTCGTAGGTTGACGCAGGGAAACGGAGCTCAGGGAGGCGATCTGCGGATTCACATCGAACATCCCGAAGCCGGGCGAAAGCGGGCGAATCCCGCAAAGCCCGCGCGGAATGATGTTCGCGGGAGCCGCGCCCCACGCATGATTCCAGTCCTGATTCGGTTTGAGGGAGTCATCCCACGCCTCCATAGTGATCGTCGCCCCCTTGTCGAGCATGTTCCGCCAGCTGCGCAGACCGCCGCCGACCATCAGCGCGAGCGCATGGTCAGCAAGCCCGCACCGGTAACACGCTTCCAGAAGGAACTGCGCACCGTAGACACTGCACGCCATGCCTCTGGAACGGATCACGGAAACCAGCGCCGGATATTCCGCGGCGTCCGCAACGCCGAAACGGATCGCGAACATTGCGCTGTGAAGCGAGGTATGCGTGGAGCCCGGATGATCGATGAACAGCCCGTTTTTCAGCATGGAGCCGCGGATCGCCTGTTTTACTTCCGCCGCACGCCTGAGATACCATTCTTCGCGGGAGAGCTCATACATTGCAAGCAGCGCTCCGTAATGATAGCAGTTCGGAACCAGATTCACTTCTCCGAACTCATATCCGTCACGTTCCCCGACGGGCCAGTCCACAATGTCTCTGACCTCCTGAGTCCCGCGGATCAGCAGATCGGTCCCCGCATGATTCAGCAGGAGTTTCTCTTTCAGCTCCGGCATCCAGCGCCTGATTGATTCCTCATCGCCGGAATAAAGAGCATAATCCCGTGCAAGAAGCACGGTGATGAGCCGCCATTCCGTGGGCCAGGTGGGATGCCCGAAGAAATATTCGATTGTCCGCCGCGCCATGTCATAACCGGCGTCACAGCAGAAATGTCCGAGCTGGTTGATGTAGGCGTCGCCCTCGTAGGGCAGACGTTCCCGCTCGCCGTCAACATACATCCCGAATGCAGTGGTCGCCTTGATCGAATACTTGCAGAACTCCCAGATTCTGTTCAGACGTTCATCGGAACACCTGAAATCAGCCGCGTTGTCGTCAAACGGAGCGAAAACGGCATGGCGAACCGCCTTGAACGCTCCGGAATACCCGCGGATTTCGGCATAACGGAACGGAGCGATTTCCCCGCCCGCCTCCTCCGGCGGATAACACTTCGGCAGAGCGGGATTCGGGGCGACATGCGGCGGAATCTCGAACCGGTAAGTATGCGTCCCCTCTCTCAGAATCAGGTTCATTTTCCTGAAACAGCGGAACCCGCCGGGATCGCGGTTTATCCTGCCGTCCCTGATGACTTCTCCGATTGCGAGTTCCACTTCCTCCCCGCCTTTTCCCGTCAACTCGACCTCCAGCCACCCGAAAGCGTCCTTCCCGAAATCAACGGTTTGAATTTCTTCTCTGCACTCCTGCGCGGAGACCACTTGTTCTTCAATCATATAAAACACCTTTAACAAAAATTGTTTTCATCGGCAAACGGAATCAGCGGGACTTCAAAGTCTTTCCATCCCATGTATAACAGAAGTTCCGGCCGACATACCAGACGGTATCAGATCCGCACTTCTTTGCTTCGGCAGTGGCAAGTTTTTCCCAGACCGTCTTCAGCTTGTCCGTAACGACTTCCCATTTTCCGTCGCAAAAAACCAATGCGCCATCTTCCGGACTGATCGGCGGCAGCTTTGCGGCGGAAAGTTTTTCCAACGCCGTTTTCTGTTCTGAATCCAGCAATCCGGGCAGTGGAATGACAACATGCTGAAACTTCCTTCCCATGTTCAGATAATCGGAAAATGTAATGAATACGGCATCGCGCCCGGTTCTCATGACTGTATCGCGAATCGTTCCGGCAAAATCGGCAACCAGTTTCTGCGGCAGGCGCCAGCTTTTCGTCCAGCTTGTATAACTGAGGACCAGCGCAAGTTGTCCCGGCGCACCAATGCAGTTCGGCTTGAGTTTGGAAACCAGGTAATTATCCTCAACAATCGTACGAACCATCTCGGGAGACGCATAGGCATCAACTTCATGATGGAGTGCCAGATAGCGAACCAGTGCTCCGTGGGAAGCACCTAACAATCGTATTCTCCGATTCGTGATTACGGAATCATAAAAGGAAAAAACCGTCTTACCGGACGAGTCGGAAAAATGAGGAGACCGGTAATTACGGATATCATTTTCTCCAATGGGAAGAATCTTGTGAAGCCGCGCACTGTCAATTGGATTCATAAATGCATGACTCTGTTTTTCTCCTCTGAGATTGTAGGAAAATGGGGCGGACAGCAGATCAAGAGGAGCCTCATTCAACACTTTTTCTATTCCAAGATGACCGGAAAAAAGAAGACGGCGGAAGTTTCCGGAATACTCCATTCCATACCCATAATATACACCGAAAGTAAATCGTTCTCCGAAACGCTTTTTGAATTCTTTGGCAAAAAAGATCAGATTCCCGGCATGACGTTCTGCGGTAAAACGAAAGAAGAGATCGCGAATCTTTGCATATTCCGGAGAATTTGTACGGAAAGGGTATTCCAGCGCGGGATGCGGCAGCCTGATCTCTCCGGGAAGGCGTTTTGCCTTCTGGTAAGCTAGAAATGCCTTCTGCGCAACTGGCGAACAGTCATACTCTCCAACATCTTCTCCCCATAATTGAAATTCGCCGCCTCGAAATCCCATAAGTATGACACCTGAAACCGCTTTCCCCGCAGGACGTGCAGCAAGTGTTTCAAGAGTGTCGCCAACTGCCTTGATCGCATCCTTGCGCCATTGCTCAGAACAATAGGATTGCAGACCGAAGCGTTCCTTATTGGAACGGAAGACATCGTCCTGATGAGTTGCAATCCACCAGCTGGGGGCATCAATGCGAAACTTGAGCAGGACACTGGCACAAGGATCATTCTCCAATATTTCCAGCAACTGCTGTTCGCATTGGGCTGTATCATATCCACCGGAACTTTTCCATTGCCCGGTCGTAAGTAAGAGTTCATAAAGATGTCCTCCCGTGCGGCTCCAGGAGCGGAAATGTTCCGGACACGGAGTATCCGTACTGTAAATAAAAAGCGATTGTGTATATTCCGGTGTTTTCAAAAGGTTGGACTCAGAAGGCTTCGGTAAACGTCTTCCGGCATTTTGGACTGAGGAGCCGGAAGCAATGGAAATATTCCCACATGGAATGACAAAATTATCGCATATAATGGTCGCGTTATATTGTCCTGGATAGGCAAATTTGGAAACGGGGAGTTCGACAAACAGTTTACGGATTCTTTTTTCCAACCGCACTACAGGCGGCAACCCCGCAATTGGAACTTTTTTGCCGGCACTGTCTCTGAATTGCAATTTAAACTGCTTTGGCTGCATACTTTCCAGTTCCTCAGGTAAGGGAAAAACGTATTTCAAAATTTCTCCGGGGGCAATGTTGTTGACAATCTCTGTTGCTTTAAGATTCAATAAACTCGGGTAACTTATCTTATGAAAAGGCAAGTTTCCCCATGGCGCAACAGGAACTTTACCGATAACAGCAAGTTCTGTTTCTTTTTTTTCATCCGGTCGGAAAATCCGCCAGGAAGAATCGGAAACTATAGACGACAATTTCCCATTGCTTTCCTGAATAAGCCCCTGCAATATCAACCCACCCAGTCCATCATAATTAAGGACATTGACAGTGAATGTATTGGAACCTTTATGAAGATACTGGGTAATGTCATAAATTTCCACGTCCTGCCAGTGAGCATCGCTTCCAACAGTTTTTCCATTTACAGAAAGGACATAAGCATTATCCGCCGTTAATTGCAAAAAAGCCGATGTTACCGTGTCTTCAATTATCATCTCTTTGGTGAAGCCAATCCGGGGTAATCCGGGATCAGCCTTCAGCCAGATCCATTCTGCCATCCACTTCTCAGCAGCTGGATGCTGAAGTGACTTGGCTTTGACTCTTTCAGGCTCCAATAATTTACCCTTGACCAGTTTTGGTGCTGCAAAGTGGGCATCCCCTGCACCATTCAATCCGACACCAATCCGTAAATATGCAGAATTTTCAGGGACTTTGAATGTTTTCTGCAAGATTGTTGAACTGACTGTTCCGGCAGGAGTTTTGAGAAAAAGCAAAGCCTTCGGAACATTGTTGGAATCAAAGCTGTAAATCTCCACAGACAACCCCTGCCTGGAAGTTCCTGCCGCACGAACCTGAAACGTATATTCTCCCGGCGGAACCTTCGGCATACTTCTATAATAGGCATAACCGGAATCGGAAGATATAGTCACATGGAAAGCCGGACTTCCATTCAGTTCGGAAATTGAAAACGCTGCCTGCGCGGCGGCATTGCGGGCAGTTTTCCATTCGGTTCCGACGGGGGGAAGCAGATTGTCAACTGCAACCGCAACGGATGCCGTCAGGCAAATGACTGAAATCAAAATAAATCTCATTGGTCTTCTCCTGTAAAAATTAATCTTTTATACGTGTCATCATCTTATCCGCAAGTGTCGTAGCAGGATTTCCATTGCCTGCCAGTTCCGAATACCGTCGACAGACCACCGAACCATTGGCAAGAAGAAAATTCACTCCTTTATTATGCGGCCAGCTGTATGTGGGATAAGCCGCACCGCCGGGAAAACCGTTCCATGTCCACTTGCCTCCTCCCAAATAACATTGTGCAGCAGCATCTCCAATGACGATCGTATCTGTAGCGACTGAATTCATCTTCAGAAACGGCACATGTTCCGCATTATTACAGTCATCAGGAGCCAATCCACCCTTATATCCATTGTAACCGTAATGCGTAAAAGAATCGTTTAAATTCTTACCGTCAGGACGGTATTTCGTTCCCGGACATTCCAGAATCGTCCCCTTATAACTGACCGTGACCCGTTTCTCCAAAGAATAGAACCAAGTACCAGACTTTGAGGCATAAGAAAGATTCACATATCCACCAAGAATGCTGGCCCCATACCATACATACGGAAAAGGATTCAGATTACCGGGATTCGGAATACTGCACGCATTAATGTACCCGTCATAATCATTCTGATACATGTTCCATGCCGTTCCCCACTGTTTCAAATTACCGGTGCATTTAATCGCATGGGCTTTGCTTTTCGCCTGATTTAATGCAGGCAGCAGCATACCCGCCAGAATTGCAATGATCGCAATCACGACGAGGAGCTCCACCAAGGTAAAAATTGATTTCCTGTCTGCCATTTTTTCCCCTTTCACTTATTCTGCCGATTTTCATTAAAAAACTCCTGATTCTTTCTTTGTTACTTATTATAATAGAAAAAGAAGAAAAAACCTTGATTATTGTATCATAAATAGCTATATTTGTATTAAATAAAAGAAAAAGGCGATATAAAAAGAATATGAGTAAAAAATCTGAACTGTATTTCTATTCCGGGAAAACACATATCATCCCTTATGGAGCGCCTTTCCGGCTGATGCTTTATTTACAATGGAGGGAACAGCTTCATTATCATGATTTTCAGGAACTCGTAATCGTTCTCGACGGCAATGCCGTACACAGAACCGAAGAACAGGATTATCCCATTTCCGCAGGCGATGTCTTCATCATAAAAAAGGGGAAAATCCATATGTACACCGCTACGCGGAAACTCAAACTTGCCAATATCATGTTCGATTTCGAAACTCTGGATATCAACTGGGAGAAACTGCATGACATCCCCGGATATACCGCGCTGTTCGAAACGGAACCGAAATTACGCGACCGGAATCATTTCAAAAGCAAGCACACGCTCAATACCGCTCAATTGAATGAGGTCTCCATCCTGCTCCAGAGGATGCGCCGCGAAACGGAAGAGAAATCTCCCGGCTGGATCATGATGTCGCAGACACTCCTTCAGGAGCTGTTCATCATGCTGGCGCGCAGTTACAGCACAACCGCGAAAATCCAGTCGCAGAAAATGGTGCGCCTGACCCGCATGATGCAGTTCATCGAAAAGAATTATGCAAAGGATATCACCCGCGACCGGATCATGCGCGAAGGAATGACCTCCAACGCCGTCGGGACACGCATCTTCAAGGAACTGCTCGGAAAATCGCCGTTTGAATATCTGATCCAGACCCGCATCCACCATGCCGCCGAACTCCTGAAAAATACCGACAAAAGCGTTTCCGATATCGCCTACGAATGCGGTTTTCACGACAGCAATTATTTTTCACTGCAATTCAAAAAGGCGACAGGACTCCCCCCGCGCGATTTTGCAAAACGGCACCGCACGTTTCAATGATGGTCCGCCAGAAGCAGAAAACGCTCCTGTTCCGTATCGTAATAATACATTTCACCGTTGTTCATATTGAAATACCAGCCGTGAATCTCGATCTTTCCCGCATCCGCACGTTCCCTGATCCACGGAAATGTCAGCAGGTTCTCCATGGAAAGCAGAATGGAACTCTCCTCACATGCCCGCAACTGCGTCTCCCGCGGCTGATCCCCCAATGTTTCCACGACCTCATTCCGGGCGGACTGCGCAAGACAGAGCCACCGGTCGAGAAATTCACTGTCATGATGTTCCCAGTCATCGGACATCAGGGCGCGGATACCGCCGCAGTTGGAGTGCCCAAGCACAATGATGTGTCTGACTTCCAGAGAACGTACCGCGTATTCGATTGCGGAACTTACTCCGTGAAAACTGGAATCGGGTTTATAAGGCGGAACCAGATTCGCCACATTGCGGATCACGAACATATCTCCCGGACTGCTTTTCGTAATCAGAGCGGGATCAACCCGCGAGTCACAGCAGGCAATCATCAGCGTACTGGGCATCTGCCCGTGTTTGAGCTGATCATAAAGCGCCGGTTCGTCGGAAAAATAAGTTTTCCGGAAATGCCGGAAGCCGCGGATCATCTTCTGAATGGCTTTATCCATAAGCAGTCTCTTTCTGTGAATATTTTGAGGCAAAAACAACGAGGTAATATACACCCTCAAAATTCAAAATCCAGAAAAATACGGCTCGGGAAACGGGAAAACCGTTTTTTGAAACAACCGGATGTTCACAGGCTGAAAAACCTGCACGGAAAGTTCCCCGTCAGTTCCGCCGTCCCTCGCGGTAAAAGAGCGGGGAAATGCCGATGTAGCGTTTGAACTGTGCGGAAAACTCATAGGTGGAAGAATAGCCGAGGCATTCTGCGATCCCGGCGATCGTCCGCCGTTTATCCTGCAGCAGCGCCGAAGCGGCGTCAAGTTTCCTTCGGACACGGTACTGCCACGGGGAAATGCCGAGGCGCGCTTTGAACACTTTGCGGAAATGTTCATATCCCCATCCGTGCCGGGCGCAGAACTCGTGCAGGTCCACTGTCCCGGTGAAATTAGTGCCGAGAGCATGGCACGCCAGCTCGATCACATTTTCCTTTCCCTGCTCCGGCAGGATGATTCCGGTTCCGGTTTGACAACTCCGCAGAAGTTCCAGTACCGTCACGGTAAGTTCCGTCAGACGCTCCTCCGTGGCATTCTGCAAATCATGGATCAGGCGCCAGATACGCTGCGGCAAATCCGGCACATTGCCCAGTTTCTGAACGGGGCGTTCCGTACGGATGATCCGCATGGCACGCAGGGACTGGTAAAACAGCGGGCCGATCTCAAGATATACCTCGACCCAGCCGCTTCCTGTTTCAACGGTATTGCTGTGCGGAATTCCCGGCTGACGCTGAAAAAAGGAACCCGCCTCCAGTTGATAACACTGCCCGCGGTCATCCGTGAAAGTCCCCCGCCCGCGCAAAACAATCACCATGACATAACGCGGGGAAATGAAGTTCAGAAAATCAACTCCGCCCTCCTTGCATGTAATCCCCGCGCCGATTCCTTCCCGGGAACAGGCGACGCCCATCGACCGGAAAACCATGATCCTCCTGCCGCACCCGATTCCGGGAAACGGCGGACAATCCGCATTATTACCATTTTGCATATCTATTCTTACCATCGAACCTATTCCGGTTTGAAAAAAAGAATCTATATTAAGCGGTAATGTAAATCGGCTTTTTCTAAAATCAACAAGAAAAAAATACAAAGGGAGATTCTTTCATGAATTTCAAACTGGATGAGTTGATCTATCAGAGTCCCGAGTGCGCCGGAATGAACAGGGAACCGAACCGTTCCCCTCTTTTCCCGTTCAACACGGAGTCCGAAGCCCGTCACGCCGGACAGAATCGCGGTCCATGGCACCGGACGCTGAACGGCGACTGGAAGTTCCGTTATTATGATAAGCCGCAGGAGGTTCCCGGGAATTTCATGATGCCGTCCGTCAACGATTCCAGATGGAAGACAATCGACGTTCCAAGCTGCTGGGATATGCGCGGCTATGATTATCCACATTATACCAACGCACAAATGCCCTGGCAGGAACTGCCGCCGAAGGTTCCGGCGGAACGCAATCCAACGGGAGTCTACCGAAGGACATTCGACATTCCGGAAAACTGGTCCGGCAGGCGTGTCATCCTCCATTTCGACGGCGTGGAGTCCTGTTTCGCCGCCTATGTCAACGGTTCCGCGGCGGGCATGAGCAAGGACTCGCGCGGCTCCACGGAATTCGATGTGACGGAACTCGTCAGGACAGGCAGAAATCAGATCACCGTCCTTGTCATCAAATGGTCGGACGGCACTTTCATCGAAGATCAGGATCACTGGTGGCACGCGGGAATCGTGCGCAGCGTCTACCTTTATTCCACCGGGAAAAACCACATTGCCGATGTGCATGTCACGGCAACGCTTGACGATACCTTTGAAAACGGCCTCCTGAAAGTCGATATGCAGACGGGACACACCCGGAAAATCGATCCCGAAAATGCCCCGTCTCTTGCTGTCCGCGTGTATGATAAGAATGACGCTCTTGTTTTTGAGCAGAAGCAGAACTGCGGCAGGCATCCTGCGCTCAAATGGGGAATTGCGGATTACCGCAGGATTCATACAGGCGTCTCCGGCACGATTGAAAAAGTCCTCCCGTGGAGCGCCGAGGTTCCCGCGCTTTACACTCTGACTGTAACCCTCTACGATGAAAAAGGCAAAGAACTGGAAGCCGTCTCCCAGCGGATCGGTTTCCGCACGGTCAAGGTGGAAAAACGCCAGCTTCTGGTCAATGGACAGCCCGTCCTGATCTGCGGAGTCAACCGGCACGAGCATGATGATTTGAACGGTCGTACAGTTTCCATGGAACTGATGCGAAAAGACCTTGTCCTGATGAAACAGTTCAACATCAATGCGATCCGCACGTCCCACTATCCCGACGCGCCGGAATTTTACGATCTCTGCGACGAATACGGTTTTTATGTGATCGACGAGGCGAATCTGGAATGCCATGCTTTTTACAACGACCTTACCAATAATCCGGCATGGATCACCGCGTTCGCCGACCGCGCCATGCGCATGGTCATGCGCGATAAAAATCATCCATGCGTCATTCTCTGGTCGCTCGGAAACGAATCCGGCGTCGGCCCCAACCATGCCGCGATGGAAGGCTGGATCCGCCATTATGACCCCTCGCGCCCCGTGCATTATG
>DXVA01000140.1:0-4152 GCA_019408975.1 Lentisphaeria bacterium
TTCCTGCCTGATCGAGCTTGTCAATCAGCCCGTGCTGAGTCTCGGAATTCACGAGATTCATCCCGCCTTTCTCTCCGGCGACATGATCGGCGAGAAAAGCGTCATCCACTCCGGCAAGAATATCCAGGAGCGTGCTTCCGGCACCCAGAACCTTTATTTTTTCAGAAGTCATGAATATTCCTTCCGGAAGTTATTTTTTCCCTGCCGATTTTTTCGCAGTCTTCTTTTCAGTTTTCTTCTTCGCAGGCTTCGCGGGCTCTTCCTCCTCATGATCGTGTTCACCGCAGCAGCATTCGCAGCCACAGTCGTCATCGCAGTATTTTTCAGCTTCATTGAGAAGAGCTTCGATTTTATCGACTCTCTCCCACGGGAAACCATTGCGCCCGAAATGACCATAGGCGGCGGTATCACGATAGGACCAGGTGTCAGGATTCTTGAGCCCGAGAGTCTTGATGATGCCAGCAGGAGTCATATCGAACACCGCGCGGACCACCTTTTCGAGGATTGCATCGTCATCGAAAATGCCGGTGCCGTAGGTATCGACATTGATGGAAAGCGGCTGTGCCACGCCGATCGCATAAGCAAGCTGAATTTCGCACTTTTCCGCGAGCCCGGAGGCTACGATGTTCTTGGCAATGTACCTGCCCATGTAGGCTGCGGAACGGTCCACCTTGGAGGGGTCTTTGCCGGAGAATGCGCCGCCGCCGTGGGAACCGACTCCGCCGTAGGTATCGACAATGATCTTTCTCCCGGTAAGCCCGGTGTCGCCGTTGGGTCCGCCGACCACGAAACGTCCGGTAGGATTGATATGGTACTGCACTTTCCCCTTGAGATATTTCGCGGGAATGACTTTCTTCACGACTTCCTTCACGAGTTTTTCGAGTTCTTCCCGCTTCATTTCAGGCGTGTGCTGATGGGAAACGACGACCGCTTCGACGGAAACGGGCTTGCCGTCCACATAACGCATGGAAACCTGACTCTTGGAGTCCGGGCGCAGAAACGCATATTTCTTCGGCTGTGTCTTGCGAAGCCGCGCAAGCTCCTGCACGATCTTATGCGCATAAACGATCGTGGCGGGCATCAGCTCCTTCGTCTCGTTGCTGGCATAACCGAACATCATGCCCTGATCGCCGGCGCCCTGCTCCTTGTGGAGCCCCTGCCCGATTGAAACGCCCTGGGAAATATCGGGGGACTGGGAATGAACGCAGACGAAAACCTTGCAGTCCTCGGCGGAAAAACCGATGTCCCTGCTGGTGTAACCGATATCGCTGACAACGCCGCGCGCAAGTTCCTCCCAGTTGATCTTCGCCTTTGTGGTAATCTCGCCGGAAATCACAATGAGATCGGTCGTGCAGAGTGTTTCACACGCGACACGGCTCTCGGGATCCTGTTTCAGGCATGCGTCGAGGACAGCGTCCGAAATCTGGTCGCAGACCTTGTCAGGATGTCCTTCCGAAACGGACTCGGAAGTGAAGATGTGTTCGGCATAAATCTTGCTCATGAATCAAATTCCTTATTTTAAGTATGTTAGGTTTTCTTTCATTTTTGCCTGATAATCTACATTTCATTCCGCTTTTTTACAATCGGGAACCGTCAGAAATCTCACAAAAAGCGGCTGATGACGTCCTTGAAGTTATAAATCAGGAACCCGCAGTAAAGCAGAACGAACACCACACCCTGCCAGCGGAAAAGCGCATTCTTCTCCATAGACATGAAAGTGATCAGAAAGATCCCCGAAGCAAGCATCATTGCAACGTTGATGATCCCCGAAGCGCTGTTGATGCCCAGCGGAGTCACCAGTGCGCAGACACCCAGAATCAGAAATATATTGAAAATACAGCTGCCGATAATGTTCCCGATCGCAATATCGTGCTGTTTCTTGAAGACACCCGCCAGTGTTACGGCAAGCTCCGGAACCGAGGTGCCGAACGCGACAAGCGTCGCGGAAATGATCATCGTATCAACGGCGAGCTGTTCCGCGCCCCAGACCACGGTATCCACCAGAGCCTTCGACCCGCCGATGACCATGACAAGCCCGGCGGCAAGCCACAGGAACGATTTCAGAAGCGATGCCTGCTTCACCTCCGTGCCGGAGTCTTCCGCAGAATTTTCAGAGGTGGAGCGGAACAGATAGAAACAATAGCCGATCCCCATCAGCAGAAGAAGAATGCCGGACCAGATATTGATCCCGTGGACAAGAACGCCGTCTTTGCCCTGAACATCCGTGGCGAACACCATCAGGTCCGTCACAACAAAAACGCCAAGCATCAGCATGGCATCACGGGAAAAAAGTTGAGGAGAAAAAGCGAGAGTCCCCGCACCGAGGATTCCGACGCCGAGAATCAGGGTGATGTTTGTCACATTGCTCCCGACGACATTGCCGATGATGAAATCCGTTTCGCCGTAACATGCCGCATAAAGACTGCTGGCAAATTCCGGAAGGGAAGTCCCGATACTGACAAGAGTGAGCCCGATCACCAGCTCGGAGACTTTCCAGATGCGGGCAATCGCCGCCGCGGAATCCACAAAGATATCGCTGCCTTTGATCAGAAACCACAAGCCGGCGACAAAAATAAGAATATTCAACAGCAGATTGTCACAATGAAATTCCATCCCTCTCAGTTCTCCCGGCTGATCATCATTAGGAACTGATACAATACACCGGATTGGCGAATTTACAATTTCAGAACCGGCGACTTCTTCATAAAAAGTTTTTACGGCAATGGAATCATGCCCCTCCCCCGCCAACTTTGCCGCAGTTTTGCCGGAAACACCTTGAAAAAGGAAAGATTTATATTTATAATACCTCGACCATCAGAAAAAACTACTGCGGAAATGAAGAAATGATAACGATCAAAGATGTTGCGGCACGTGCCGGAGTTCCGGAAAAAACGGCAATGCGGGCGCTTTCCGGCATGACAATGGGGAAACGGCGCGACGCAAGGGAGCGCCTGGAACGAGTCATGAAAGCCGCGGCGGAACTGGGCTACCAGCCATCGGAGATCGCAAAAGCCCTGCGGAAAGGAAGAACCAGAACCATCGGGCTTCTGGTCGGCAGCATCACGAACCGTTACTTCGCCTCGCTTGCGGAAACCGTCATGGACGAAGCGGAACAATGCGGATACCGCATGATCCTCGAACTGACCCGCTGGAACGTGGAAAAAAGCATTTTATGCCTGGAACATCTCCAGCGTTCCAGAGTTGACGGGATTTTCTATGCTTCCGGGCATTTTCCTGAAGAACATCCCTATCTGGAAAAACTCCGCAGCGCCGGGCTCCCGGTGATGATGCTTTACCGCAATACCTGCGGAATCGCTTCCGTCGGCAGGGATCATTCCGTTTCGCTTCCGCTCGCAGTCCAAAGCCTGGCGGAAAAAGGCGTCAGGAATGCAACGCTCTCCGTATGGGACAGCCGGACGCCGCAGGACGAAGCGCTGATGGAGCTGTTCCTGAACGCCTGCCGCAAATACGGCATCGCCCCCACCCTGCACCATCCGCACTCTCTGGACGATATGGATATGCTGGCGGACGCCGCGCCTCCCGCGCTGATCTGCGACGCGCCCTACTGCCTGAAACATTTCTGTTCCGCCATCCGCGGCAGACAGGGCTATCAGCCTGACATCATAGGCATCTACGATGAGTGGAACTGGCTGGAACGCCCTGATTCCCTCTGCGGCGCAATTCTGCTCCAGTCCGAAAAACAGATCAGACTTGCGGTTCATGAGCTGATCAGCCAGATCGAACATCATACCGAACCTGATACCATTTCCCTCCAGTCGCGCTTCTATTGCAGGGAAAAATTCCATGAAATTCCCGTGAAGGACCTCTCCTCCCGGCATCTGTTCCCGTTTTGATCCGTAAAAATTTCAGAAAAATCAGGGCTTCTTTCTTTTGCAGACGGTTGACTTTTATATTTTTTCATATAACTTATATCGAAGACAGTTATTAAACCAAAAAAGGATCGAACCATGCGATTCATGATCGGGTATCAGATGACCGGCGACGACCGTTTCCTCGACCTTCTGCTGCGGAACAGGGAAAAGATCGGCGAGGTCTATTTCGCGTGGCCGGACATTCCCTCCGGGCGCGGCACGATGAAAAGCGGCAATTCACTCAATTTATGCGAGATACAGAAAAAACTGCTGTCAGACC
>DXVA01000140.1:4162-11014 GCA_019408975.1 Lentisphaeria bacterium
GCTTCTCAGCGATGCGGGAATCGCCCTGAATCTGCTGTTGAACGGACACTGCTACGGGCGTTACAGCCAGGCACGCTGTTTTTTTGAAAAAATCGGAGACACCATTGATTTTCTTGCATCGGATTTTCTTCTGACTTCGATTACCACTTCTTCGCCTCTGATTGCGAAATTCCTGAAACAGAACTTCCCGGAACAGGAGAGGCGCGCCTCGGTCAATATGGAAATCGGCACCTGCGAAAGCATGGATTATCTCGCCGCGTTTTTCGACGGTTATTATCTGCGCCGCGAGCTGAACCGGGACATGGAAAAGATACAGGGAATACGCACATGGTGTCTGCGGAACGGGAAAAAACTCTACGCACTGGCAAACAGCGGCTGCCTGAACCACTGCTCCGCACACAATTTTCACGACAATCTGGTCGCGCATGAGAATGAAATACGGGAAATGGACAATGCTTACGAATTCACGGGAATCTGCCGGATCTGGCTGGAGCAGCGGGAAAAACGCAGAGACTTTCTCGCGGTAAGCAATTTCATACGTCCGGAGGATGTCAGGCTCTATGAAGGATGTTTCGACGGGCTCAAACTCGCGACCCGCGTCAACCGCAGCCCCGCGGCGGTCGCGGAAGCGTATTTCACAGGCGCCTGCCGCGGCAATCTGCCGGATCTTCTGGAACCGAACCATGCGGAGGCATTCTACCCGGAGATTCTGGCAAACTCTCTGCTTCCGGCGGACTTCGGGGAACATACGCTTCACTGCGGCCATGACTGCCGCAATTGTTCCTACTGCCGCACTGCGCTGGAAGGAGCACTGGTAAATTTGAACGACTGGAACCATCAGCATGAAAAGAGGAGATGATATGCTTACATCTGAAATGGTAAAAGAAGCGACGCTTTCCGCCGGAGCCGATCTCGTCGGGATCGGCGACATGGCGCGTTTTGAAGGCGTACCCGCGGAAATGGACCCCCGTGCCATTTTTCCCGAAGCCAGGACGGTAATCGGAATGGCGTTCAGGATTCCCCGGGGCGTCCAGCAGGGAATCGAACAGGGCACCCAGTTCTATCAGTATCCCTCCATGGCATACGGGGGAATCAATGAAATCTTTGCTCCGGCGGTCCTGTATCACGTCGGGAAAATGATCGAAGATCACGGATACGAAGCGGCGGTCTACCGCAATACAGGAGCGCGCGGCGTGGTCTCCGACATGGACGGCAGCCCGGGAAACACGCTTTCCCCCGAAGAACAGATCGAAGTCAATGAACAGGCGAAAAACAAGGCGGCGCACCACCGTTCCGTCCAGTTCACGCGCCCGGCGAGAGAGGGCGGCGTGGCTCCAGATCTCCAATTCCACTTCCGTCTGGCGGCGGTTGCGTGCGGACTGGGGGAAATGGGTTGGAGCAAAATGTTCCTCACGCCGGAGTTCGGGCCGCTCCAGCGTGTCGCATTTATTTTCACGGACGCCCCGCTGGAACCGGACCCGATGTATTCCGGGCCGCCGATCTGCCGCCGGTGCATGGCATGTGTCAGAGAATGCCCGGGGCAGTGCCTGAGCAGGACGGAGAGCATCACGGTCAGTGTCGGCGGCAAAAAATGTGAATGGGGCAGACTCGACGAATGGAAATGTTATGCGTTCTATACACATGGCGGGCGGAAATTCAATCCGTTCGTCCCGCGCGAAGTCTGGGACGCCAATGAAAACGGGGATTTGAATCTCCTGGAGGGAAAGTGTGCCGCCAGTGAAGCGGAAATCATGAAAGTCTACGGCGCACTGGAAAAATATTTTCCGTCATGGGTCGGTTACAATATGGCGAAATGCGGCGGATGCATCCGCGCCTGCGTCAGTATGCTGGAAAAGAAAGGCGGATGTATGGAACACCGCTTCCGGCGTCCGCTGCGCACCGGCAGGGCATGGGTCATGGACAGGTAGGAGGCAACACGATGCTGAAAGCACAGATCATCAAAGAAAAAGCGCTGGAATACGGAGCCGATCTCGCGGGAATCGGCGATATCCGCCATTTTGAAGGCACGCACCCGCAGCGCGATCCCCGCAATATCCTGCCCGATGCGACGTGCGTAATCGGGTTCGGCTTCCGGGTGCCGCGCGCACTCTACCGCGCCATGGAATCGAAGGTGCAGTTCTTCAATTACACGCAGCTCGGCGTCAAACTGATCGACGAAGAACTTTCGGAGGTCTTTCTGCTGAAAATGGGCGCGCTGATTGAAAACGAGGGCTATGACGCATGTCTCCAGCGCAATGTCTCCAACTTGAGGATCAAAGGGGATCACTCCACCAACCCGGAACTCGTCGATACTTATGAACTGGAACATGTGGAAGCAGTGGCTCCGGGAAAACCGCTTCCGGACATCATCATGGACTTTGCGGATGCGGCACGGATCTGCGGGCTCGCCTCCGTCAGCTGCAAAGGCAATGCCGTCGCGCCGAAATTCGGGCCGTTCATCCGCTTCGTCTTCATCGTGACCAATGCCCCGCTCGAAACGGACCCGCCGTTTGCCGGTTCCCTCTGCGACCGCTGCGGGAAATGCGCGGAAAGCTGTCCCGGACACGCCATCGACATGGAAAACGGCATGGATACCTGGCAGTGCGCCGTTTATTACCGGGGTGCGCACCGCTCCAATCCATTTATGGAAGAAAAATTCCTGAAAGGGCATCCCCTCCGGGAAAAGATTCTGAACGGGGAATTCCGTTTCACGCGGGAAAGCGCACGTGCGATTTACCCGGAACTGGATTTCCTGCCAACCCGCGCCACAGGCTATGCTCCGTGTCTCTGCGGCAAAAAATGCGATATTGCCTGCTACAACCATCTAAAGGAAAAAAATCTGCTATGAATACGCTCAAACAGAAGATTATCGACAGATTCCGCCGGTTCGGAGCCGATCTTGTCCGCTTCGGCAATGCGGATCGCTGCCGTGATCCGAAAGTCCGTCTGCTGATGCCAGAAGCCGAAACCGTGATCTGCGCGGCGTTCCGTCAGCTCCGCGGCGCCCGGCGCGGAATCGAGGAAGGTTCCACCTACTACCAATACACCACCAACGCCGTCGAAGTTCTGGAGGAAAACGTGATGCCGATTGCGCTTCTCAGAGTCTCCGCACTGCTGGAGGACTACGGCTTCGAAGCGCTTCCGCAGCGGCGCAACCAGACCGTCATGCAGGCGGACAACGACACCAACTTCGAGGTGGACTACCGGGAAATCTATCGGGGGAGAAAAGCCGAAAACCAGCTTGATTTCGAACAGTGCGCCATAGACTGCGGACTCGGGGAACGCGGTCTTTCCGGTTCGATTCTGACCGATGAGTTCGGTCCCTCCCAGCGTTATGTCTTCCTCCTGACCAATGCGAAAATCGAGCCCGATCCGATTGTCGCACCGCATCTCTGCGACCGTTGCGGAAAATGTATCGCGGCATGTCCCGGGCACGCCTTGAGCCAGGACGGAAAACGGGATCGCTGGCAGTGCTCCGCCTATTATATCGGCGCAAATATGACGAAAAACCCTTTCATGCCACCGGAAGCCTTCGCGGACGATCCCCGGCGTCTTGCGGTCATTACCGGAGAGTCAAAGCTTTCACCGGAACGCGCCAGAGAGGTCATAGAACAGATCATCTATTATCCGCCGGTCAAACACAGTTACTGGGCAAGCATCTGCGGGCGCGCCTGCGATACCGCGTGCGGCATCCATCTTGAAGAAAAAGGTTTGCTGACTCGCAAATTCAATACACCGTTCCGCAAACGCTCCGAATGGAAACTGCCGCTCCTGCCGGAAGTGAAAAAAGAAAAACTGTCATGAAAAAGCGCAGGCGCTCATTTGCGCAAGGAGGTGCCGGACTGCAGAAAGCAACCATCCGCCATTGAAAAACAAATCCCACAGGAAACAGGAAAAGGAAACGATATGAAAAAATCCGCATTCATGTTCGCATTCTGCATTGCGGCGGCTGTATTCGGCGCCGAACCCTATCAGGACCTGCCGCCTGAAGTCAAAACAGCCAAAACAATCAAACAGTTCGACGGGAAAATGCTCGGCAGATATACCAACGGGAAAATAGCAAAGGATCCCGTGTCTTCCATGGAGAAAAGTTCCATCTGGGTTCCCGAAGACCAGAAACTGCATAAATTCCCGATTCCGCTCGGAATCTGCAACAGGGAAATCAACAGGACGATCTGCCGCATCTATCTCAAAGAGGCTCCTGCGGATGAGAAATATCACTGGTACAAAATCGGCACGGCAGTCATTGCGAAACGTAATGTCATCTATGCGGCGGACTGGAGCATCAGCATCAATGTCAATGATATCTTTCAGGAAGGCGGCGATAACGAATACGAGGTCTGGGCATCCTTCAAAATCCAGGGTCCGGCTTACGTGAAAGGCTCCACAAAAACCAATGAGCTTGCACTCGACCGTGCGGTTCTCATAAAAAAATAACGCGTCTTTCAATATAAAAAAATCCGTCCGGTTCATTCAGCCCCGGACGGATTTTTTATTTTCGGCATTCCTGAATTACGGAAGTTCCTCCAGCTTCACTTTATCAATCCATGCGGTTCCGGAAGTCAGTTTTTTATGCATCGTGAAACGGACATAGACATGTGTCCCTTTCGTCCGTATCTCCGGAGTTTTGAATTCAAAGCTCTGCCGCGTCCACGGCATCGTCCCTTTGTAATTCTGGCGTGCGCCGGGCAGAATGACCGGTTTTCCGTTCGCAAGTTCCACGCGGACATAGACACCGGAATCCTGTGCCGTCAAAGGTTTGACATCCTTTGTTTTAATATAATAACTCAAGCGGTATTTCGTATTGGATTTCAACTGGGGCAGATACTGCCCCACGGATTCGTTTTCCGCATTCAGAACGGCTGAAACGCCGGCTGTCCGGAATATCTGCGCATCCGTCGGCAGCACCTTTCCGGCAAACCACCTGCCGATAAAGCGTTTGCCGCGGACCGGCTTGTCGAAATCGGGCGTGTCAATCAGATTGTTATCCTCCGGCGCCTGAAAAAGCAGTTCGCCGTAGGCGGAAACCTTGTGATTGCTGCCCGTGACAAACGGACTCCATGTGTCATAAGAATTCTTTTCCCCGTCAACCACGCGGTGACGGCAGGCATTCATCATGATCGAACCGCCGGAAAGCATATTCACGTTTCTGCGCGGAATACGGATTTCCAGATCCCAGTATTTACCTGGTTCGACGTGTGTTTTGAACTCCGTGCCGCCATCCCATTTCCAGTCGGCATAACCGGCGCCGAAACGGTTGTCGGAACTGCTTCCGGCGGAATTGATGATGAACTGATACCCGCTTTCCGCATTCCTCGCAGAAGCAAGAAAAAGCTCAAGACAGTTGTCCTGCCAGACTTCCGGCGCGTCTTTTTCCCTTGACGGTGCGCGGAGTTTCGCCGTTTCCGGTTCCATGGAACGGAAAAAGAAGTAGAAGTTCTCTCTGTCGCGGGCGGCTCTGCATAAAGTCCGCTGCCTGACTGCCTCACCATTCGCACCGTTTTTCGGCACCAGATAAAACGGTTTGACCTGTTTCCAGAACGATTCCTCCATTTTGCCGTCCACAACGACTTTCTCCCCTGCGGGAACTTCCGGCATGAGCGCATTCCAGTCGCTGTTGTCGGAAACCATTTTCCGGTAGTCCGCGGCGGCAGTCATGACGGGTTTCCAGAGTTTTTCATACATGAATTTCACACGGCGGAGAGAATCCGGGTCTTTGGCTGCCGCCGTTTCCGCTGCCCGGAACAAAGCTTCGATTCTGCCGCATTCCGCCTCGGAATAAATTTCCGTCCAGATTTTTTCATCCGAAGGCACCACTAGGGTCGGGCCGATCGGCGTATTGACCTCGCTGCCGCAGATTTCATTGATCCAGTGGCGTTCCAGCGTATCATAAAACTCTTTCATCTGCGGAGCCGCCGCGCCGAACATCAGGCGATGATGTTCATCCAGCAGTTTCCGCACATCGGTGTTTTTATCCCACATCACCCTGCCGAAAACATAATAGTTGAGATAGCCGAAAATCCAGCTGTCGGTTTCCGCTTCCGCGAAAGCGCCGAAAATATAGGGCGACTGGCGCCGGTAGAAATCTCCGAACGCCTGCGGAGCCATATTCGGAATGCCGCGAACGGAAACCCAGTATTTGGAGGGATAAGTCCAGAGATACGTCTTGGCATTGAGTTTTTTCTGCCAGTCGCACAGCAGCCGTTCATCTTTTTTCTGCTGGGATTTGCCTTCGTTCCACGGTCCCGTGACAGCAAGCATGACGATCATGTTATCCGGCAGGGGGAATGAGGGAATCCCGCGGTACTGGCTGTATGCCATCGTTGTGACATATCCCGGAATCCCTGCGTCTTTCACCCGCTGTGCAATGCCGGACATGAATTTCCAGATATAATCAGTGGTCTCCTGCGTATAATTTCCCGCCGTGGAATTCTTGAAATGCGGCAGGCATTCCGGGCAGCGGCAGAGATAGCAGCTGTCATTGGGCATGACACAGAAAAATTCGCCCATGGTGTGAAAGTTGTGGAAATTCCTGTGCCAGGCGATTTTCCCATCGCGCCCCAGCATTCCCTCCCGTTCCTGCGGCCGGTTGGTCAGAACCGCTTTGGCATCCAGGAAAACCGACTCGAACAAGCCTTTGGAACTGAAGCAGATCTGCCCTGCGGCATCGTTCGGGTGCGAATAGTTCATCCCGTTCTTGCGTTTTCCCTGCGTGTCAAGCGCGAAGTATTCGGGATGCGTCTCCGCAAAACGTTCTTTCAGGGCAAGCGCGACCAGCCCGTGGCAATTCGGGATATCGCGCGTCTGCATACGGCAGCGCATTTCCGCCAGGCGGTATGCCTTCATCGGGTC
>DXVA01000141.1:0-1087 GCA_019408975.1 Lentisphaeria bacterium
AAACAGCGGAGCGTCTCAAAGAAGTTTATATGAGCGGCGAATGGTCGTTCAATAGCCCGATGGAACAGGAGTTTGAACAGGAATTTGCCGCGTATCATGGAACAAAATACGCGGTGTTCATGGCAAATGGCACGACAACACTGGAATGTGCTCTTACCGCCCTGGGATGTGGTGAGGGCGATGAAGTGATCGTCCCCGCACTGACCTGGATGGCGACCGCCCTTGCCGCAACCTACGTCGGGGCGGTTCCCGTCTTTGTCGATATTGAACCGACGACACTCTGCATGGACCCGGAAAAACTGGAAGCGGCAATCACCCCGAAAACCCGTGCGATCATTCCGGTCCATGCCTACGGCTCCACAGCCGATCTGGAACGGATTCTCGCAATCGCGGACAGGCACGGGATTCCCGTCATCGAGGACTGCGCCCATATGCAGGGCGGATTCTGGAACGGCCGCGGGGTCGGAAGCTGGGGCAAAGTCGGCTCGTTCAGTTTCCAGCAGAGCAAGACGCTGGCTTCCGGCGAGGGCGGAATCTGCATCACCAACGACAAGGAACTGGCAGACAAAATCTATCTGCTCAAACATATCGGCTATGCGCGCGGACTCAAGCAGGGACAGGGAATCCAGGCCCCCGAGGGCATGATCTGCCACAATTACCGCGCAACCGCGTTTCAGGCGGTGATCCTCTCCGAACAGCTGAAAAGCCTGCGGGAACGGATTGCCGCCTACGGAGCCGCCGTAAAAATTCTGACCGATGCCGTCGATGGTCTTCCCGGCGTCCGTGTCCAGGCACCCGGACGACTCGCGAATCCGCAGGGATACTACTCGTTCCATTATATTTTCGACGGAGAGGAATTCAAGGATATTCCCAAGGAAGTGATTGATGAAGCCTGCACTGCGGAAGGTTTCTCCATCGGAAACGGAACGCACGGACCCGTTTACCGGCACCCGCTTTTCAATCTGAAACAGGAAAAGGGGCAATACCGCTTCGGCGAAGGCGGTTCGTGCCCGGTCTGCGAGAGACTTTTCCCGAGAACGCTTGGTGTTTCGCATCAGGTGCTCGCCGACAGAAAACTGGTTGAAAC
>DXVA01000141.1:1109-10974 GCA_019408975.1 Lentisphaeria bacterium
GTCGCACAGATCGTAAGAAAAGTTGCGTCCAACGTTGACGAACTCCGGAAATATGTCAATTCCAAATAAGTAACGGGAGGAATCCATGCAGCAAATTACGGAAAGAAAGTGCTCCGCGGAAGGAACAGGAAAAGGTGTTTTCACCTTGATCGAGCTCCTCATCGTGATTTCGATCATCGCAATTCTTGCCGCCCTGCTGCTTCCTGCACTGGGCAAGGCGCGGGAAGCGGCGCAGGGAAGCAAATGCATGAGCAACCAGAAGCAGATCGGACTGGCAACTCACATGTATCTCGGCGACTGGAACGATTATTTCCCCGGAAGGGGCGAATGGAGCATGGGACAGTATTACTGGACCAACCGGATCGCCTCCTATCTGAATCTTCCCACAAAATTGGGAAACAATGGAAATTACATCATTGACAAGGAGAGCCGCTGTTCGGTTCTTGCCTGTCCGTCCAGCAAGCCGGAACAGCGCTTCACCGATTATGTCAACTATTCCAATGACAACAGTGCGATGTTCGGCAAGGACGGACTCAGCTATTCCGTCAATCAGCGCCTGGCATTGCCATACAAACAGGATGGAACTGTCGATGCGGCAGGCGTATACTTCAGCGGGGGAAACCGGATGACCGTGGTCAAAAGGCCTTCGACAACCATATGGACCGGCGAAATCGACAGCGGTTCGAATGTCCGGATCTGGCTGGACTACACGGAACACAATACTGTCAACTATCAGCACAACACCAGGGTGAATCTCTGTTATGCGGACGGAAGCGTGGGGGCAAGAAAACCCCTTATTACTTGCAACGAAATCACACACCCGAATCTTCTGTTGTGGAGTCCCTTCTGATCAATCAGAAATCCAATACATAAAAATAAGGAAGAAAAATGAAATTTTCCAGGACATTGACAACACTCTCTGCACTGCTGTTTGCCTCCATGGCACTGCACAGCGCAGAAATTGCCCCGGGACAGACCAGGTTTCCCAAAGGGGTCTACAAGGTAACGGAAAACATCACGTTTGAACAGCCGGTCACCTTTGAAGAAGGGGCTCTTCTGGACATTGCCGCGGGCGTCACCGTCACCTTCAAGGGAGCCTTTTCCGCAGGGAAAGGACAGGTCTTCGCCGGAGCAGGCAATGTCGCGGGACTGCATAAGCTCACGCCGGAATGGTTCGGTGCGAAAGGCGACGGAAAAACCGACGATACCGCGGCCATGCAGAAGGCGCTCAGCACCTTCAGGGACGCGGGGTTCTGGTATGGCGGGGAAAAAGGCTGCGACGTTCTTGTGCTGCGCGGCGCGTATCTCGTGAAGTCCCTGAACGCCGACACGACCAATCTCAACATCCATTCGGAAAACGCCTGGCTGATCGCCTCGCCCGAGGGGAAACACCCGTATCTGATCCGCTTCACGAAGCAGTTCTGCTCCATCACCGGCTATCTGAGCATCGAAGGAAGCTACAATCTGGGTTATGACTGTGTCATCAATGTGAACTCGCGCCACTTCCGCGCGGACAACGTCATCATCTGGCGCGCCAAGCTTCCGTGGAGATTCGGCAACACGGAGTGGGCGGAGAAACCCTCTCCGGTTCAGGTGGAACTCGGCGACAGCGAAAACACGCTGAGCGGCTGTTCGACCGTCCACTGCATCCGGGGCGTCGAGCTGATCGGAACGGAAACCATCGCGGTGTTCAACAACTCCCTGATCTACTCCTATCCATGGACACTGCCGAACGGAGATCCGCGCAAGGCCGCATGGGAGGCCGAGGACGCCACACTGGTCCGCTGCATCGGTTCGATGGTCTACTTCACCGGCAGCAAACTGTGCAACTTCACGCCCGCTTATCCGATCGTCGAAGTGCAGCCGCTGAAAAACACGAACAGACAGTATTACAGCAAATACGGCGGAGCGTTTCTCTTCAACACCCATATTGAAGGCGGCAATTTCTTCAAGGCGGCGAATCCCAAAAAGATCCGCACGCAGAGCTGGAAAGGGGTTCCCGTGGACCAGCAGTCGATCAGCCTGAGCCTGATCTCCTGCGGCGGCTATGTTTCCGGAGCCTCCATTCCGATCAACACCGATCCGCTGTTCACCGGAACGATTGTTGTGCAGAACTGCAACTTCTACACGGACATCCTCGGCGGCGCGGCATACGAGTCCACGATTTTCGCAAAAATCGGAAACCCATCCGCGCCGATCAAGGTCGACAACCTGAGTCTGCGCAACAACTACATCAATGGTCTCGGCGCCATCGCCGGCGGAATGGCCCTCTTCGAGGACCGCCTGATCTTCGACGGACGGAAGAGCGCACAGGAGATTACACCTGAAGGAACACGGCTCGTATTCACAGCGCCGGCAGTCACGACAGATACTCCGCACTTCGCCGCCTGCTACAACAACTCGACCGGAGAATTCACAGTTCCAGTCGGCGGTCTTGACAATGTGCGAATTACAGCGGGCATTCATTATGCAGATGGGAAATGGGATGACCAGAGCCAGATCATTGTAATGAAAAACGCTGCTCCCGTTCATATCGGCACCATCACAGGTCCTGCGGGATCAGTCACCGTGACACTGCCGCGCCTGGAAAAAGGCGATGTGATCCGGATTGAAGCAAAAACAGCAAACGGCAAGCGGGCACTGGCACCGGATGGCGCCATGAATATGTTCCAGATTGTAGCAAGCCGTTATTAAAACAGGGAAACGGGGAAGAACACGTATTGAAGGCGAAGTCCGGAAAAAACGGAATGCTGAACGTGTTCCTCTCCGTCCTTAAAGTTTTGAAGATTGTATGAAACAAGAAAAAATTATAAATCATTCCGCATTGCCCCGGGCAATTGCCGGAGGAATTCGAGATCCGCGGGTGCGTCGTTACGTGGCGCCCTCCCGGATCGTCTCTGTTTCCGGAGATGTCCGGGAAGCAGAACGACTGATTGGAAGCACTGAAATTCAAAGTTACGCATACAGTTCCATGCCGGTCTGCCTTCTGGCACCCGGCTCGGACCTTGTACTGGATTTTGGCTGTGAACTCCCGGGAGGTGTCCGGATTGTCACTGCACCGAATGGTACGTTTCTTTCCAGAGTCCGCCTGACCTTTGGCGAATCTGTCTCAGAAGCACTGGGGGTGCCGAACAACGATCATGCAGTGCATCAGACAATACTGACACTCCCGCCTACTGGCATGACGGAATACGGGAATACCGGATTCCGTTTTCTCCGTCTGGAGGTTCCGCAGGATGCAGAACGGCCTCTCGAACTGATTTCAGTTTTTGCGGTTGCGCTGTTCCGCGATTTGGAGTATGTCGGGAGTTTTCACTGTAACGATGAACGGCTCAACCAGATCTGGAAAACCGCTGCTTATACTGTTCACGCAAATATGCAGGACTACCTGTATGACGGAATCAAACGCGACCGGATGGTCTGGCTCGGAGACCTTTACCCGGAAACCCGAACCGTTCTTGCTGTTTTCGACGATACAGAATGTGTTGAAAACACACTCGATTTTGCCATTCAGCACACGCCGGAAGGAGCCTGGATCAATGAAACCAGTTCTTACGCGGCTTGGTGGGTCGTCTGCCAGTTCGAATGGTATCTTCGGCGTGGCCGCATTGAATATCTCCGCAAACAGCATTCCGCGCTGCGCTCCATTGTGCATCAACTGGCGGGATGTGTAGATGAGAACGGTGTGGAACATTTGCCGGAAACCCGTTTTCTGGACTGGCCAAGCCGGAACGATCCGGATGCAACTCATGCCGGCTTGCAGGGATTGCTTTCCTGGAGCTTCCGCTGTGCAGGCGCAATGGCGGAAACCCTGGGAGATGAATCTCTCAAAAAGCTTTGCGATCTTACGGGAAAAAGATTGTTGCGAGCCTCCATACCGCGGACGGAAAACAAGAGTGCGGCTGCAATGCTGACACTCGGGCATGTTGCAGTCCCGTGGGTAAAGGAGATCCTTCAGAAAAATCCGGAACGGGGTGTCAGCACTTTTTACGGATATTTCGTTCTGGAGGCACTGGCAAGTTTTGGGGACCTGAAGTGCGCTCTTGAGCTCATCCGCCATTACTGGGGCGCAATGCTTGATTACGGTGCAACCACGTTCTGGGAGGATTTTGACCTTGACTGGATCCGGAATGCTTCCCGAATTGACGAGTATCCGAAGAAAGGCTGTGACGATCTTCATGCTGATTTCGGTAAATACTGTTATCAGGGGCTTCGACACAGTTTCTGCCATGGATGGGCAGGAGGTCCTGCGGCATTTCTGAGTGAGCATATTCTCGGTGTCCGTCCTCTGGCTCCGGGCTTCCGCCGGGTTGCTGTAAAACCGGAATTCACCGGGCTTCAGGAGCTTTCCGGTTCGGTGCCGACTCCATATGGCCCCATCAGAATATCCGGTACTCCGGAGGACTGGCACTGGGAGGCTCCGGAAGAGATTGAAGTTGTTACTGAAAAATAAAACAGAAAATACGCGGTTGAACGGAAGATGTCGCCGTTTTCATCCGGCGGAAAACCGGGAGAAGAGTTTGTCTTCCCTCAAATCTGCGCATTTTTTCAGGATAGAGTTACAAACAGAAAGGAAATGCAAATGGAAGATTTGACTTTTTTTGATGTGAATTGTCAAATCGGCACTCCGATGTGCGGCTGTCTGGAGTTTGCCTCAAAGACAGAAGATTTAATAAAAGAGCTGGATTTTGCTGGAATCAGCAAAGCGGTTGTCAGCCATGTCAACACACCTTCAGGAGGAGCCGTTCTCGGCAATCATTTCGTCAACCGTGCTCTGCGGGAAGACACAGAACAGCGCCTTATTGGATGCTGGTGTATTTTGCCGGAGTGCCTCAATGAGAACATTCCATCAGGTGAAAACCTGTGTCGGGAAATGAAGGAAAAACGGATCGGAATGCTGGAAATCTGCCCGGTTTCCCATCGCTGGGTTCCTCACAGAATAACGATAGGAAAGCTGTTTGATATGCTTGCCGAGCACAAGATCCTTATCAAAACCAGCGTCCAGGAAATGGGTTCCTGGAATGAATTCTATAATCTTGTCGAACGCTTTCCTCGCAACCGTTTTCTGATTACGAACACAAATCTCTGGGGATGTGACCGTTATATCAGACCCCTGTTTGAAACTACAGACAAGGTTTTTATGGAACTTTCCGAATACTGGGTTGCCGAAGGCATTGCCAATCTTGTCGAACGATATGGCGCAGATCACCTGCTTTATGGTTCCGGCTATCCCAGTTGGACACATGTCAGTCAAATGATGAATATCAAACATGCGAAGATTTCCGAATCGGATCGAAGAAAAATCGCATCAGGAAATCTGGAACGGCTGCTGGAGGAGGCACAATTATGAGCGTAAAACCTTTTTTTATGTCAAATAAACTGGCAAATGCATTCTGGGAAAATGAATTTGTCCCGGACTGTCCCATCTATGACATGCACGGCCATATGGGGGAACATAATGCAATTACCTTTCCTCTGGCGGCTACAGAGAATATGGCGGCACATCTCAGGCGTATCCATGGTAAAGTGGTCTTCTGTCATCACTGGGCGCTGTTCACATCGGAATTCACCAATGCAGACTGTTATGAAATAGCAAAACGCTATTCGGATATTTTCCGGATTTATATTGCAGTCAATCCCCATTATCCGGATCTTATGCAGCAGGATATGGCAATGTATGACACCTGGAAACCTCTGGCTGTAGGATTCAAAATTCTGGCAGACTATCATCTGGTCAAAGTCTCAGATCCGCGCTATGCGCCCGTATTGGAGCGCGCGGATGACGAAAAGGCGCTGGTTTTGTTCCACACCTGGGGTGGAAGCCTGTTTGACGGCCCGGATGAACTGCGCAAAGTCGTAAAGAAATATCCGAACATCCGCTATGTCATCGGGCATTCGTTCTCCGGAATGTGGGACGATGCCATACAGCTTGTCAAAGATTATCCGGAAAATGTCTACCTGGAGCTGACCAGTATCCCCGGGCGTGCCGGCGTAATAGAAACGCTTGTGCATGGTGCCGGCTCCGAACGGATTCTCTTCGGGACCGATCTGCCGTGGTTTGATGAATACCAGGCCGTCGGAGGAATCGTCGGCGCAAAAATCACGGAAGAGGATATGCATAATATCCTTCACAGAAATGCCCAGCGCCTGATTCCCGGATTCTGAACTGACCGGCAGAAATCGTTTTTCAAAACCGGAAACAGGGATTTTAAAAGGAACAGGAAAACTATGGCTTTTCGCAATTTAAGTCCGCAGCGGATGTTTCAGAAGATGGCTGCAGAACATCACCCCAGTCATGCTTTTCAGGCTGGCATGAATTTTTCCCAATGGAAAAAGGAAACTCTGCCGCTTGTACAGGCAACCCTGGGTGATTTTCCGGAACGGGTTGCACCGGAACCGGAACTGATCGCAGAATGGAATGACGGCTCTTTGCGCAAGCAGCGCTGGATTATCAATGTATCAAAACATATTTCAGCAACATTGCTGGTGAATTATCCCGGCAATCTGTCTGGAACAGCAGCACCGGCAATCCTCTGCTGCCATGGACATGGCCCTCTGGGCAAAGATGTCATGATGGGTTTCGGGTCCGGCCCTGAATATGAGGCGCAGAAGGCGCTCTATCATTACAATTACGGAGTTGCAATGGCAGAACGCGGATATGTAACCTATGCTATTGACTGGATTGGATTCGGAGACCGCAATGACAATCACAAGCCGAATCATCTGAATAACAATTACAACCGGGACTGGTGCAATCTGTATTATCTGCATGCAACCATGTTCGGAATGACTTCACTGGGGATCAATATCACGCATGGTATTGCCGCAACAGACTTTGTTGCAACGCTTCCCGGAGTGGATCCGGAACGATTCGGCGTCATGGGACTTTCCGGAGGAGGAACCATGGCTCTGTGGATGACTCTCTGCGATCCTCGTTTCCTGGCAACAGAAATCATCTGTTACAGCGATTTATGGGAATATTTCGGAATCCGTGACCTGAACTACTGCGGCATGCAGGTCGCTCCGGGCTTGTACAAACTGGTCGACGTACCTGATCTGCAGGGCCTGATTGCACCACGGCCGCTTCTTGTGGACATCGGAGCTTATGATACTTGTTTTACTCTTGACAGTACAATGCGCTGCTACAATAAAGTAAAAAATATCTATGCCACCGCCGAGGTCCCCGATCGTCTGGAACTGGATCTTTTCTGCGGTGATCACGGCTGGGGAGATCATAAATCTGAAAGTTTCTTTGCCCGCTGGCTGAGAACTGAACCGTCCAGTGGACTTACGCCCGGCTGATTGTAAGAGGAGTCTGGCAGAGCGCAGGCAATAGTTCACTGAACAGAAAATGTAAGACATCGTTCTCCAGAAAGAGAGCGAAGTTCATAATGAATAAAGAAAAAAAGAAAAGGAGTAATCAATCATGAAAGGAACTTTCCGTTTTTCATTCGGGCCATGGAATATTCACGAAGGAGCCGATCCCTTTGGTCCGGAGGTCCGCAGAACCATCCCGTTCAATAAAAAGCTGGAAGCTTACAAGAAACTCGGATTTGACGGTGTCCAGTTCCATGATGACGATGCTGTTCCGGAAATGGAAAGGCTTACACCACAGGAAATTATCCGTGAGGCGGAAGAACTGAAAAAGGTTCTTGACAACCACGGCTTGACAGCAGAATTTGTCGCACCCCGCATGTGGTTTGCTCCGGAAACCATCGACGGAGGATACACAAGCAACTGTCCGAAATGCCGTGCTTATGCACTGGAACGCACAAAGCGTACGATTGATATCGCCAAGGCTCTCGGAACCCGCAACATTGTTCTCTGGCTGGCGCGCGAGGGCACTTACATCCGCGAAGCCAAAGATCCCGTGGTGGCAACAGAACGCATAGCGGAAGTTCTTCAGGCCATGCTGGATTATGACAAGGATATCCGCATCATGATAGAATCCAAGCCCAATGAGCCAATGGATCACACCTATATCCCGACCATTGGACATGCCATTGCCATGGGACTCATGACAAATGCACCCGAACGTGTCGGTTGTCTCATCGAAACAGCGCATGCTCTGCTTGCAAATCTGTCCCCGTCGGATGAAATGGGCTTTGCCCTTGCCCACAAGAAACTCTGGAGCGTCCACCTGAACGATCAGAACGGACTCAAGTTCGATCAGGACCTCACGTTCGGTGCAGTAGATCCGCGTCGTGCCTTGAATCAGGTCCGCGTGCTGGATAAGCATGGCTTCGGAAACAACGGCGAGTGGGTTGGACTGGATGTCAAAGTCATGCGTACTCAGAAAGAGGGTGCCGACCTGAAACATCTGGAATACAGCCGGAAGATTTTCCTGAAACTGCTCGAAATCTCACGTTCGCTGGATGATTCTGTCATTGACGGACTCATTGCCGACCGGGATTATGAGGAACTCAATTATTACATTCTTAATGCTATGCTGAAAGGCTGAACAATGCATCGAAAACTCAGAATGGGAATGGCTGGCGGCGGCCCGGGAGCATTCATTGGAGAAGTACACCGGATCGCCGCACGACTGGACGGAAAGATAGAACTGGTTTGCGGTACGTTCAGCACCGATCCGGGAAAAAACCGCTCGATGGCGAAAAAACTCTTTCTGCCCGAAGGGAAATGTTATCCGGATTATGAGACAATGTTCCGCGAGGAAAGCCGTCTGCCAGAGGGCGAACGAATGGATTTTGTCGCAGTTACCACACCCAATGTAACCCATTTCAGGATCGCATCTGCGGCCCTGGAGCACGGTTTTCATGTGGTCTGCGAGAAACCCATGACATGGAATCTGGAAGAAGCGCTTCAACTGCAGGAGCTTGTAAGAAAAACCGGATTGATTTTCGCTCTTATGCACAACTATTCTGCGTATCCGATGATCCGGCAGATGCGGCGGATGATTGAAACCGGGAAAATCGGCCATATCCGCAAGGTGGTTGCCAGTTATGATCTGGGCTGGCTAGCCGCTCCGAATGCGGGAAAACAGGCCAGTTGGCGTGTCAATCCGCAATTTTCAGGCATTGCCGCATGTGTGGGCGATATCGGCACGCATGCGGAACACCTGATTGAATTTGTCACAGGATTGAAAATAAGCGAACTGTCAGCAGATCTTTCCACCTTTGTAGAAGGGCGTGTGCTGGATGACGATGCAAGCATCCTTCTGCGTTTTGACAATGGAGCCAAGGGAGTCATTGAACTCAGCGAGGTTGCATGTGGAGAGGAAAATCAGTTTAAACTGCGCGTCTATGGTTCCGATGGATGTCTTGAATGGAGCCAGCAGACTCCAGAAAATCTGATCTGGAAAAGCAATGATGCTCCGATGAGAGTCCTGCGCCGGGGATGGGCCGGAATTGATGATTCTGTCAACAAACTCAGTCGTCTGCCCGCGGGTCATCCCGAGGGATTCATTGAAGCCTTTGCCAATATCTATAATGAATTTGCGGAGGCGATTTATGCACGGATGGAAGGACGGGATTACAAAGGTCTGTTTCCATCCGTGGATTCAGGTGTGCGCGGCATGAATTTTATTGAAAATGCAGTCCGCAGCTCCGAGAATCATGCCCAATGGCAGAAGCTGAACCGGATTTGAATTCATTCTTTTCAATTCAACTGTAACGTTCTGCTGCTTCCGGAGAATATGGAATCAATTCTCCGGAAGCATTTTTTCTTTTTCATATCCTCATCGCAAAACTGGAGTCTTTCAAGATGGTTTGATTCATCCTCCGCGACATCATCCGTATGCCACCAGTGAAGCCCATCTGTAAATCGTCTAAAAGTTGTAATAAATTGCCCCTGGAACTCAAATCTGGAGGTAAGGTATGGAACGCGAAAGACGGAGTCGTGAATA
>DXVA01000142.1 GCA_019408975.1 Lentisphaeria bacterium
GCGGTATTCTATGATGGAACGGTCCTGATACTCCCAAAGGATAAGCTTCGTCCTCTTCTCCGGGCATCCGCAGCTGTGCGCAATCCGATATTTCATCATAACATCAGTTTCCGCCGGATCGGCTTCAAAAACATTGCCATTGATCTTCCGGATCAGCAGATCGACCTTTGCTTTCGCGGTTTCCATAACATCATAAACGGCGGTGGTCAGAGAAACCGGAGCAGCATCAGAAAGGAACGTCCCGTTGCCCGTCGTCAACGCGACGTCTTCCGGTATCCGGTATCCTTCCGAAAGCAGCCATTTTTCCGTAAAAATGGCGATCCAGTCCGAAATACAGTGAAAAGCACGGACCTGTTCCACGTCAATCAGATGATGCAGCTGAGCGGCAAAATCGGCATTCCATGCCAATGAGAGCGCCCAGGAATCCGCCGGGACGATCCCTGCCTCATTCAAAGCGCGCCGCCACTCCATTTCATGGTTATTGCCCGCATGGAAACGGCGCCCGATCAGCCCGATCTTCCGGTGCCCATGCTCCAGCAGATGCCGCGTCATTCCGTAAATGCTTCTTGCTGAACTGCGGTTGATGCCTCTATCCGCCTCATCGCTGAACTCAAATTCATAAATCGCAGGAACCGGCAGTTTTTTATGCGGAATCCTCAGAATGGAGGAAAAGAAGAGAAAACCGGACACCCCGATGCCGGCAAGATAGTTAATCTGTTCCATCTCCTGCTGCGGATCAGTCAAGGCAATATGAAGCACCTGATATCCTTTAAGCCTGAACTGTATGGTATATTCCCGGAACAGCGCAACGGCAGTATCCAAAAGGGTGGAAGTGTAAAAGACCGCAATATAATTCTGCTTTTTCCTGTTAAGTATCATAGCCGCCGGATTCGGGGAATATTTCTCGTTCGTGGCAATATCAAGAATTGCTTTGCGTTTATCCTGAGAAACCCGGATCGTGGAATTTGCCGGATTGTTCAGCACAACAGATACGACAGGACGGCTCACATGAACCATTCTGGCAATATCTTTCATGGTAATTCGTTTTTTCGGCGGCAGTTTCGATTCCATATCACGCTCTTCATTCTTATGATTACCCGGATAATCTCTCTCCTTTTATTATATCTGAAACTTCCTTGTTTGTCAAGAGCGGAAGCAGAAAAAAACTTCATTTATCAATCAGCGCAATACGGCAGTCTGTCTTCAGGAACGTGACCGATACGCTTCACTGGACGGGCTGAGTCAATGTTATGTCGCCGAAAGTGCGGGGGTCCACAATATGACCTCCCATCGGCGTAAACCAGCCCACCCAGCCTTTCCGCCAGTAACCGTCGGATTCATTGAAAACGATCTGAAAACCAAGTGTCTTTCCCGGCGCGGGAGTTCCGGCTCCGGGAATCAGCTTCCAGGGAATCAGGCACTCATAATACGTGACTCCGGGTGTTTCATAAGAAGGTTCCCGGCGTTTCGTTGAAAGCGCCACCTCCGGAAGCGGTCCAGCTTTCCTGCTGACAGTGTCACGCTGAAGAACCGCGCCCGTCGTCGCCAGTGTCAGCACCGGATAATCCGTCAGCTCCGGGTCCTCGTAGTTTCCGGTTGCGCCGAGCTGGATGGAGTCCGTGCGCCATGCATTGAGCCCGGTCTGCGATGCGTCATGCCGATCATCCGTGACTTTTGCGAACAGAAGAAGCCCTTCCTTGCACCATGCCAGCTGGAAATCCGCATCATAATCGCCGGCGCCGCCCCAGAACTTCGCCAGAGCCAGATTGCGTTTCTTTGTCCCGCGTGTCCGGAAGACCGGGATTTTTTTCCACTCGGTCCCCTCTGCATCGATCCGGCAGTTTTCCAGATACGGTATTCCCCGCATGGACAACAGGCGCCGCTGCGGCAGGAATTTCTGCTTTTCCCCGACGGACTGGCGCAACCCGACCCGATATCCCTCGCACCACCAGAGTGCGGAATAACCGGTATTCTCATCCGGGGCATTCGGATTGAACTTCTTCCCGTATGGACGAAATACCATGGTTTTCGATTCTCCGGGCAGGACAGAATAAGAGGCGGATGCCGGGTAAAATCCCCAGTCGGCAGGAGCATTGTTCATAAACACCGGGGAAATTTTTCCGGCTGCCGCCGTTTTTCCTGGATTATGGAGAGTGACCTTGACTTCCGGGATTCCCGCCGGTGTGGTTCCACCGGCAACGGCGATTGCCACCCCGCCGTGAAGCGGCGGACACTCCGACTCCAACGGATGAGCCGGAACCAGCCCGCTTCCGCTTTCACGCGAGAATGTGAGAGTTTCCGCTCTGACATAGTGGGGCAGTTCTCCGCAAATGAACGCCTTTCCATCCACACGGTTGCCGAAACCGTCATAAATTTCCACATCTCCGGAAAGCATGATCTTCTCCGGTCTTTTCAAAGTCCAGAAGCTGAATACGGTATCCTGCGCAGTATTCCTCCATTTCAGAACCCGTAAATTATCCGTATTTTCCGTCAGCTTTGCCTGAAATTCCGGCGCGGGCAGAATCCCCGTCAAAGCGGCGACTGCGGGCGCGGCAGGACGGACATGCCAGAAATCACGGAACATGGAATGATTCCGGATGCCGTCGAAATGCGTCACTGCGGAATATCCCGCTGCCAGTTGATTGAGCATCCCGCGGACGAGATAGGCTGCCTGAGTCATTTCCGGCAGTTCAATCGCCGAAGCGGATGGTGCGGTGATCGTCGGTTCGGCTCCGCCTTCGGAACCTTCCACGAAATAAGCGTCCTCATTGTTCCAGACAGGGCGCCGACCGAAGAGCGCGCGAATCGCGGCAATATCGTCCTCATGGGCAAATTCCGGCATCTGCGGACTGCGATAGCCGTGAACCGCGACAATATCCGGCATCCGTTCCTCTTTTCCCATCGCGGCGCAGGCTAACTGATAGAGAAACGAAAGGTTCCGGTGCGTTACTCCCGGATTGATCATTTTCAAACCGGTCCGCCCGGCATGGACGCCCTGAAATATTTCCGCAACCTGCATGGCAAAGGGCCAGAGGAGCGTCTGCGGATTGACCGGCGCCCAGTTTTCCGGTTCATTGTAGAATTCCGAAAAGAGAAATTCATCCGGTTTCGCCCGTTTCAGTTTCAGAATTTCCCGAATATGAAATGCAGTATTTTCGGCAAGCTGTTCCGGTGTCCTGCCCCCTGCCCTTCCGTTCATCGTCCCGATGTAAAACATTCCGTGGGGTTTCAGTTCCTCAATGGTTTGCTCAATACGGTCGTATCCGAAGAAACAGCCGCGCAGTTTACGGAATCCGAGTCTTGAAAAGAGAGCGTAATTCCGCGTATTTGAAATAATATAGGGAGACCCGGCAGCCATCTTGCCGACGGTCTCCGGCTGCTTCGGTATTACAGCAAACTGCATTTCACAGCGGCGCGTGAAACCGTCCGGATCTTGAATCTCTGCGGCAAGACGGTAAATACCGTTCCGGCTGAGCCGCGGCAGTTGAAGAACCGTATCCGTAAAGCGTTTTTTCAGTGGCACCTGCCGTTTCCCGGAGGCAATTTTCCCACCGGATTCCCCGGCAAGCATCCAGTCGACCGAAACATTTTTCCCGATCAGGCAGGTTGTATGGATTCTGAGTCCGACGGACGGTTTTGCACCATGATCGAAGACATAGTGATGTTTTTCATCCGGCAGCCATGCCGCCTCCAGGCGCGTGGCACGGAACCATTCTCCCTTCCACGGATTAAATTTCAATATCGGGCCAGCAACATTCTCTTTCGTAAAATCAAACTCATATTTCTTTTTCGCTCCGGCAATCCGGAAAGTTTGAAACCTGACTTCCCCCGGAATCATTGCCTTATGATAGGCGTCAAGGGAAATTCCGATCGTATCCGGATGAAAATTTTCAGGGGTCTTCCAAACTCCGGCATCCGCCCATTCCCCTTTGTCCGCTTTCACCCTGAAACGAAGTTCCCCGCCCGTGAAAGAAGCCTCCAGTTCAAATATTCCGCTGCCCGGGACAAGGGGTTTCTTTGAGGAGCGCCACTGGATATTCCCCCGTTTTTCATAAGCGATCAGCAGGGGAAGAACACGTTTTGTCGCAAGTGAAAAGTCACGGGAGGCAAGAGCAGGAATATAGCGATGCCCGTTTTTTCCGTCCTGAATCCAGATCCCCGTCCACGACTCGCGTGCGAGCAGAGCTTCCCCCTTTGCATTCAACGGGAGCTTCAGACGGAGCACCGCCGTAAAAGCGGAACCGTCCCAGGGCACGGATGCCGTATGAAAGCGGCCTGCATATCCCCATTTTCCGGAACCTTCCTTCAATATGGCTGACAGGTCTGCATAAACATTCCATTCTGTAAAAAGCGGCAGAACCGCGATGGCGAGGAGAATTTTCTTCCAAGATTTCATGATGATATCCCTGTTGTTTTACTTCCAGTTTCCGTTTCTCCATTCCGGAGAAATCTTTTCCACGGATTTGAGCGAACCGCTTCCCTTCAGCTCCGCCGCGGGGCGAAAGCCTTCGAAAAGATTGCCGCCGGCAATGAGAATTCCGCCCTTATGCCGTTCATCGGAACAAACGGCAGGGAACGCGATTCCCCCTGTGTTGAGGAACAGATTGTCCTTGAGAATCCTCCGGGAACGCTCATTGCCCGCAAAGGATATGACAGGGCTCCCCATGATTTCCGACGTTTCAAAAGTATTGCCCGCAACAACAATATTTTCCGCTTCGGAAAGCAGGGAGATGCCTCCTCCGGTGAAACTGTTGCCGGAAATGACGACGCTGCGCGCCGCTTCGACATTCAAGGCGGCTTTCGGGTTGGCTTCATTGATGAACTGGTTGCCGGTTATGAATACTTTCCCGTTGCCGAAATGCGTATTTTTTCCCGGAGAATGCAGGCGGAGAAATCCCCCCTGGTATTTCTTCTCTCCGCTTTTCAGCACAAGAATCTGGTTGTTGGCGATCAGCAGGCGGGAACCGTAAAAATAGGCTCCGATTCCGGCACATTTCGAGTTGATCGAGAGGTTGCCTGTTATGACGATATTCTCCCCGCCCTCGGTATCATAGGCAAGGTCGCTCATATACCGCGCAATATTGTCTGCAATGATGACATTCCGACCTTTCGACCCCCATGCAAGGCACGTCCCGTACTCTGCGATATTATTGCTCACGGCAATATCATAAGTCCCCGCCGTATGTTCATAGTAGTCAGCATCGCCCGGCTTGATCTCCCGGATCATGACTCGGGCAGTGTTGCTCCGTATCTGTTGTTTCGCATCGTTGGCATCTCCTCCCCACCATTGGCACTGGAATGTGACCCCATGCGACCAGTTGCCGGAATGCAGAAGGGTCTCCGAACCGTTCCGGAAACATGTGAGCCGTTCACAGAACATTGCCTTGTTGTTGCGGACCGTCACCCTGCGGCAGTTATGAAAACTGAATACGTCCTCAACCCCCGCAATCCGGTTTTCCTCCGCCGTGACGTCGGAGCAGGAATCGAATTCGGCAAAATGGAAACGGCTTTTCAAAATGCGTTTCCGCCCGAAGTTTTCCGAAACAATCCTGCGGATTGCAATACCGGAAATGTTTCTGCCGGAAATCACGGCGTGCTCTCTGCCGCCGGCAGGAAGGAGCCAGGTACCCCCTTCGACTGTGCATCCGTTTCCGGCAAGTTTCAGGCAGGTTCCGCCTGTGACCCGGATTCTGGTTCCGGGCTCGAAGATCAGGGAAGAATTTGCTGGCAGATGCACTTCCCTGAAAGTATAATTCCCGCGCGGAATGCGCACCGTTTTCCGGGACAGTTCCAGATTGAGGCGTTCCGTAATATCGGCATATTCCGTTTTGCCCTCAGACAGCCCGAGTTCCAGCGTGGCAAGGTTTTTCTGCCATTCGTCCAGATTCTCGAAACGGTCCGCCGTTTTCCCCGCAGCGGAAAGTGTTTCAAAGGAATGGACGGCAAGATGCTCCATTACGGACTTCTTCTGTGCTGTATCAAGCACAAAACCGATGCGGGACGGTTTGAAGTCTTCCGGAACAGCATGGCTCCAGACTTTCTCAAGCGCGTTCTCCTCTTTCCCTGCAAAGAGCGTGAGCCTGGAATCGCCGAATACAAGGCGCAGGCACACGGGGCCGGCAGCCAGAAGAAGCTTTCCGCCGCCTTTTTTTATGGAAAAATTCCCGCGTTTTTCGTAAACGACCGCGCCGTAATCAACCTCCGGAGTATGGTTCCCAGCAGAGACGAGCCCTGCGATGTAACGGTTATCCCGATCCTCCGCAAGAATGCCGAACCAGGACTGCCACGGCATGGCAGGGCGCTTCATCCCGGGCGCATTGAACAGTTCCGCCTTCAAAGTGATTGTGACCGGCTGGCCGTTCCATTTCATGGAAAGCCCGTTATGCCGTGCGGCAAATCCCCACTTGTTGGCGCCGCCGTTCAATTTCAGGTCGAGAGCGGAAAGCGCCATCGCGGAGCACAGAAAGAGCAGAATGCAGAAAACTCGTCTTATCATCGGGCAACTCCTTTATCTCACCATTTATGGGTGAACAGCACTTTGTAATTGTATGATCCGGTGCGGGCGATCACATAACTCGGCACGGATGCCACAGAACCGTCGTGCCATCCGACGTTGTAGTGATTCCAGTGCAGATTCGCCTTGAGATCACTGGTGTTCCACTTGGTGTTTTCGATATTGTCCAGCAGGACAACCATACTGCCGCCGTCCTCGGGCTTCTGGGTAATCTTCATCGTTTTGCAGTATTTTGATTTTGTGGCGTCAGGGGAACCGTTTGTGCTTCCGGTCAGAGCGGGAAGCCAGCCGTAGGAAGACAGATGCGATTGAATTCTCCTGTTCGTGCCGATATAAGTATTGAGCCTTCTTGCATCAAAGGCGGGACAGACATACATCATGCTTTTATCCGATATATAATTGAGATCCACGAAAAGCCCGAAATTTCTTCCGGCACCCTTCCCCCATCCGATTTCGCTCATTGAGGTATAAACATAGGAAAACGGATAATTATCCCTGAAATCATTCGCATACGCAAATGTTATTGTTAGAAATTGTTTCACCTGATTGCGGCATCCTATGGACTTCGCCTTTTCCCGCGCCTTGTTCAGCGCCGGCAGCAGCATCGCCGCCAGAATGGCAATGATCGATATGACGATGATCAACTCTACCAGAGAGAAAAACCGAAGCTTCAGGTTAAAGACAGCTGGGAAACTGGAATCTTGACAAGGCAGTGTTTTCATATTTCAATCTTTCTGTTTTCATGCATACCATTATTATAATACAAAGGGGAAATCTTTCTATCGCCCCCCTGCTTCCCGATATGTTCACGGACCTCCGCACAAGTTCAATTTCAGTTCCGCAATACTCCGTCGGCATTAATCAGATAATCCCGGCTGCCATCATATTCCTTCACAGGAACTCCGAGGTTTCCGTGGCTGCCGCCGTGATAAACATTGCCATTCAGAAGATGATTTCCACGAATCAGAACATTTTTACCGTATCCAACCCAGACTGCACGGCGTTTTCCCGGGCTATTGACGATTGTGTTCCCCGTAATTGTAATATTCTCATGTCCTGTATCATTTTGAAAAGTTTCCGTATTGCGGTAGGTCAACCAGATTCCGGCACGAACCCAATAAGCGCCGGGCTCCTTTTCATACACACGGTTGTTGTAAATCGTATTTCCGCTGATCGTGATATTTTTACAGGAAAAAAACAGGGAAATCCCTCCATTTTCCGTATCGCGAACAACATTTCCGGTAATCACGGAATCTTCGCACCATTCCAGATCAAGCCCGACATCCTTTGCGCACTCCACGATATTGCCGGACATCACAACCCCGATCACTCCAACACCCCAAATGCCACCATCGCCGCTCGGAGCGTTTTTCACATAGTTGTTGCAGAACCACAAATTGCGGGTTCTGAACTGCGGCCGCCATTTGTCTTGGCTCCAGAATTGTATTCCGTGTTTCGTACTGTCCAGTACCGTATTCTGCATTGTGCGGATATTGGAGCAATAGGTCTGCATAATTCCCGTATGAGTGGAACGAATCGTGCAGTTTTCAATCACGGCATGATTCACATGGTCAAAATTGATTCCGAACGCTTTGCTGTTGGAAACGGAAACCCGGTCGATCATTACATGTTCCGCCCGGAGAAAATAAAGTCCATGGACTTTCATATTTCCGGCATCAATCGAAAAATCCGAAAACCTTGAGTTGCTCCCGCCGCGGATAACAAATTTCTGATCTGTGAATGGTACAATAACAGAACGCTCTCCACATCCCCGGATGCTGATGTTATCCGGCAGACTCAATTCCTTGACAGCAAACGTCCCTTCCGGCAGAAGAATCCGGGTCACTCCGGCTTCCACGGCTTTCTGAAACGCAGCAGTGGAATCCGAACGGCCATCGGGCCTGGCACCAAATGCCAGAATCGACTGTTCCAGTTCAACGGACGGAGAAGTTTTCAGTATTTTCTCAAGACGGATATCATCCAGCCAAATATTTTCCGCCTGATTTTCGACAAGGAAACGGAAACGAACTGAGGAATTATTTTCTGATGTAAAATCAAATGAATAGTCCTGCCAATCCGAAGTTCCGCTTTTGGAATGAACCCGCGGCTGATACTCAATTCCAGCCCAGAATGGCTTACTGTTTTGAGTTCTGGCTTTGAAATGAATCCGATAGGTCGTCAACGGCTGGACTTTCAAGGTCCGCCACACCGTGATGTAAACATTCTTTTTGCGATTGCCATTGAATTTGATGTTCAGCGCCTGCTTACCATCGGATACAGTATTCCGGTCGATGGTCACTTCAGCATCTGGTTTACCCACCTTATTGACGTTCCATTCGTCAAGACCGTTTTCAAAGGAACCGTTCCCGAGCAGATTCGGGGCAACCGCAAAGCAGAAGTTTCCCCCGCAGAGAGCTGCCATGACGGCAAAATACCTGCAATGTCTCATTTTATTTCCTTTCATGATTTTAAAATATTTTCCTATTTTCTGTTCATTTTGGCCAGATGGGATCTCCGCTGACACCCGGTCTTTGAAAATTGTACATGGCACACGCATCAGCATTGGCGGAAACAGCACTGCCGCCACTCGTGAACACACCTATCCAGGTAACCTCCCTGCTTGCCTGCACATGCCCATCCGCCAGAAGAATATTCCAACGTCCCAAATGACGATTGTCCGGACGGCTGCACGAACCGCCGAATGTCATGGTATAACGCGTTTTATTCTGTCCGTCGATCAATATTGCGGCAATCGCAGGCTGTCTGCATCTGCTCAGACGCCGGACAGGTGCAACCTCGCCACTGCTGGACCAGCCGAATTGCCAATTGGCTGTGTAATTGGTATGCCAGTTGTTGCCGAGCGATTCAAGTTCCTGCACGCGGGAAACGCATTGAACCACCTTCAGTTTCTTATAATAAGGGGAAAGACGTTCCACGAATGTCGGCCGACGACTGGAACTGGTTCCATTTGGTTCAACAAGACTGATATTCTTCCATGACTGCGTGTTAGGCACAAAATCATCTGAATCCGATGCATACATATGAAGAGAGCTGCCCAACTGCTTCAAATTCCCGAAGCAGGATATGCTTCTCGCCTTTTCCCGCGCCTTGTTCAGCGCCGGCAGCAGCATCGCCGCAAGAATGGCAATGATCGATATAACAATCAACAACTCGATCAATGTGAAAACTCTATTCCGCTCTCTCATACGCATCTCCTTATTTTGTCTTATATTCAAACTCATTCTCTTTTCCCGATGTCGATTCCCGCTCATGAAACTCCACAGGAAGACGCAGATTAATCGTCTTCGTGATTTTCCCGGAAACAATCTTGTAAAGCAGATCGGCGGCTTCGTAACCGATCCTGCGGCGCGGCTGCTCGATCGAACTTAAAGGCGGATTCTGAAGACGCGCCAGCGGAAGATCATCGAAACCGCAAACCAGAACATCCTTTCCGATTTTCAGCCCGAGCTCATCCGCAGCCTTATATACGGCAACGGCAACATAGTCATTCATGCAGACAATGCCCGCCGGCAGCCTGCCACCGCTTAGAAAAGCCTTCACTTTCCGGTAAGGCGGATCCTGCATCTTCGCCACGTTCCAGTATTCCGGATCATTATCTGTTGCAGGATACAGCAGCAGATAATCGTCGATATGATCTGAATAACCGGCTTCACGCATCGCCATCCTGAAACCATTCAAACGGTTCTGATGAGTACGGTGCCCCGGGATCGCCCCCAGATAGTAGACGGGACGTGAAAAACGGGCAATCAAAGTCGAAGCAACCAGGTAAACCACACCGGAGTTATCCACCTCGATGGAGCTCAGTTTCATTCCCTCCAGCGGGCGATCCAGACACACGATCGGAAAATCCCGGTCTACAAGCTGTTTGATTGCACTGCGGTATGCTTCCGTCTCATATGGAAGAACGATCAGCGCATCGATCCCAAGCTCCGGCGCATGAGTCAGCATATCAATCACTTCATCATGCCCGCTCTCGCTGCAAAAAAACTGAAGATCACAGTTCTTTTCCCGGCAGAACTCTTTCGCTCCTTCGCTGGTACCTACGATAAAGCCATCCGGCGCACCCGCGTAGACAAATGCCATGGAAAGCTGTTTTCCAGTGGAAGCCGATATGGGCTCATCTTTTTTCCCCATGGACGGAGCAGAGGAAATCCGTGCGGTCTTGTTCGGCTCCTTGACCAATGCGCCATTGGAAATCAGGATCGAAATCACACGCCGGATCGTAGCACGGGAAGCACCATAGTGTCGTCCAAGCTCCATTTCACTGGGCAGATGCCCCCGGTCCCGGAAACACCCATACCGTATATCCTGAAGCATCTGCTCGGAGTGTGCTAAGCTGCGGGAAAATGGTTTGAAGAGTTTGTAAAAACGGGTAACACTT
>DXVA01000143.1 GCA_019408975.1 Lentisphaeria bacterium
GCTCGAACTGATTCTGCGTTCCTTCGGGCTGTATCTGCCTCTGGCGGCGCTGTTTCTCTTTTACGCGGCAATCGTCTTCGGCTACCGGGCGGGGGCAGCGGCGGCGCTCCTGGCGGCGTGCGGACTCGATTTCATGTCCGGCAATCCGCATCCCTATACCCTGCCCGCTTTCGGGCTCGTGATCGGGCTGTCGTGGTTCTGGCTGAATAAAGTGGAGTCGGAATCCATCTTCCTGCATGTCGTTCCCGGCGCCCTGATCCCTCTGCTGGTCTGGCTCTGCATCCTGCCTTTTTTCCCGGGCTCCCTGCTGCCGAATCTGTTTACACTGATGCCGGATATTGTGATCGCATCCTTTTTCTGCGCGCTCCTGCTCCCGCTGGAGATTTTTCTTTTCGACACAATGAACGAAAAGCTCGGAATCGACCTTTACACCAACGCAAAAATACGGCTCCATAATCAGAGATGAACGATATCGACCCGAAAAACATACAGCCCTTTTTGAGAATCTGCGTCATACTGTTTCTCGTCATGGCGGTCTACGCCGTAATCGGGATCAAGCTCTGGCATATTCAGGTGCTTTCCGGCAATAAATATACCGCGAAGGCGTCGCGCCAGTATGCACGCAAAATCCGGATTCCGGCGGTCCGCGGAAGAATTTTCTCGTCCGACGGCAATCTGCTGGCGGAAAACCGCGCATCCTATGACGTGGTGTTCCATCTTTCCGAAATGCGCAAGCCGGGGCGCATGAGCAAGACCGTCAATCACATCATGGGCGAACTGGCGCGCGTGTCAGACAGCCTCGGGCGCCGCAGTGAAATAACCGTGATGGATATCCGTCATCACATGAACTATTATCCCGGGCTTCCCATCACGGTATTCAAGGATCTGAATCCTGCGGAACTGGCGAAAGTCTCCGAACTCACGCCTGTCGTGGAAGGAATGGAAGTCACGGTGGAAACGGCGCGGCATTATCCCTACGGCTCTCTTGCATCCCATCTGATCGGCTACGTCGGCCCCAGCGACCCGAGCAAGGCGAATGACCGTAATGAATTCTTCTATTATATCCCGGACACCATCGGCAAAAGCGGCGTGGAGAGTCTTTATGACGACAAGCTCAAAGGTTCCCCCGGCAAAAAGCTGGTGCTCGTAAACCACAGGGGATTCGTCCATGAAGTCGTCGGGGTACCGATCCCCGCAAGAAACGGATTCGATCTGGAACTGACCATAGATTCCCGCGCACAGTATCTGGCGGAACGCCTGCTTGGGGACTCCAGCGGGGCAATCGTGCTTCTCGACGCTTCGAACGGCGCGGTTCTCGCGATGGCATCCACGCCCGGCTTCGACCCGAACCTCTTTGTCCCGCGCATCTCGTCGGCGGAATATTCCAAGCTCCTCAAAAACCCGGACAAACCTTTTCTCAACAAAGCGACTCAGGGTAGTTACATGCCGGGCTCCATCGCCAAGCCGCTGGTCGGAATCAGCATGCTGGAAAACGGAGTGCCGCCGGATCATAAAATCGTCTGCGACGGCTTCACCATGATCGGCACGTCCCGCATCCGGTGCTGGATCTGGTATGCCGGCGGACACGGTCCCGTCGATCTTCTGCGCGGGCTGGAAATTTCCTGCAACGACTTTTTCATCGAAAACGGAATGCAGCTCGGAGTGGACAAACTTTCCGTGACGTTCGCCTCCGCTGGAATCGGCAGCAAAACAGGGTTCCCGCTGTCCGAATCCGCCGGTCTCCTGCCGTCGAGAAACCAGAACAACCGCCGCTGGAACGTCTTCGATACGGCGCTCGTCTCCATCGGACAGGGCAGAATCGAAGTGACACCGCTTCAGGCGGCGCGCTATACGGCTGCCATCGCCAACGGAGGCACACTCTGGAAACCGTATATCCTCAAATCACTGCGCTCCACCGATTCCGCCGTCATCCAGGCAACGGCTCCGGAAGCCAACGGGAAACTCGCGGCGAGTCCGCACACTCTGGAACTGATCAGGCAGGGAATGCACCGTGCGGTCAACGCTCCCCGCGGAGGAGCCAAACAGGCGCGGAACAGCAAGATCGAACTCTCCGGAAAAACAGGAACCGCCGAAGTGGGGTCGCGGGAAAACCGTTACAAAAATACATGGTTCACCGGATTCGGGACCGATCCCCGCACCGGAAAGACCTATGCCATTACCGTGATGGTCATGCATGGCGTCGGCGGAGGAAAAACCGCCGCGCCGCTTGCTTCGCGATTCTTTGAGCAATGGCTCTGAACCGGCCGAGTCAGAACGGATAATTTTGAGCGCGCAGCTTGATTTTTCCGTATTATGTGTCAAATTGATACGAAGATCATAACAAGGGGGTGTCTCATGTTCAAACTGAAATATGCCGCAGTGCTTCTGCTGGTATCTTCCGCCGTCCAGCTTCACGCCGACGGAATCGCAAAGCATCTGGACAGCGGCGGCGACTGTTATTTTCATATCAGGAAAAAGGTCTCCGCGCACTCCCGGCATACCGCGGACGAATCCCGTTACAGACAGGTTTTCCGGTCCATCCTGACCGATGCCGGGTTCGATTCGCTCGAAGGTTTCGGGGCAAGCTCCATAAGACTGGACAACGGATATCGCCGGAACAGGATATTTTTTCAGGAAAAACCTTCTGCGGAAAAAACGCGGTATCTCTGCTGGAATCTCATGAACGGCACGCAGGCAGACATCAGGGAACAGGCGTCAATCTTTCCCGAAGACAGTATCGCAGCCGGGCTCTGGCAGATTGATTTCGCCCGCATTCTGACATTCGCAAAAGAGCAGTTTGCAAAGTACGGACGCAAAAAAATGCTCGGGGCAATCAGGACAACGGGGAATATCATGCGCAAATGCGGATTTGAACCGGCAATAATTTTCGACTCCTACGCGGGAACGATCGGTTATGCCGCCGTAACAGATGCCGGCGCGGAACATTCATGGATTCCTTTCTCCTCGGCTCTCTACATCAGGTGCAAAGACAATCGTATTTTCCGCATGTTCGCAGACAAACTGCCTTCCATATTAACCCGCACCGCCGGAAAGCAGGAAGGCAATATGGCATATGTACTCCCCCTGCCCTTCACCCGCTTTGCATTCTGTTTCGCTTACAGCCGCGATTATGTCGTCTTTGCAAGTTCCGTCCCGATGATGGAAAAAGTTTTCACAGCCCTGTCGGGGGGGAAATCTCTCGCCTCAAACAACACCTTTCTGAAGCTGGCGGCAAACCTGTCCTCCAAAGGGAACTGTTTCTTCTATTCCTCCGAAACCATCTATGCCACGTTCAAAACGACAGACCAATACCCGAAATGGTTCATTAACGTTTTTCTGCCTGCGCTCGGCTTCGCGCCCGAAAAGGAAAAACTGATACAGGTCACACGCACTCCGGACGGTATTCTCCGGCAGGAGGTCTCAGTGGGCAGTGATTAGTGGTTAGTGGTTAGTGGGCAGTGGTCAGTGGTCAGTGGGTAGTGGTCAGTGGTTAGTGATTAGTGGGTAGTGATTAGTGATTAGTGGTTAGTGAGCAGTGGGCTGAGATTAGTGGTCAGTAGGCAGTGGTCAGTGGTTAAACGAGAACGAATTGTATTAAGCATTTTACCTATTTGGGTAATCAGATTCTGGGCATATTGTGCATCGGCTTCTTGTATGTATCCTAATTTGATTGCAATAAGGAGTTGAGTTTCTACTTCCGCCAATGAACCATTGGCGATAGAAAGAAAATTTAGAAATTCCGCTTTAGATTGCCGTCCTTGACCTTCTGCAATATTCGATGGTATTGAAACTGCTGCACGGCATATCTGATTCGTAAGAGCATACATTTCTTCTTTGGGAAAATGTTTTACCAGATGGTATATAATTAGAGTCAACTCCATTGATTTTTGCCAGACAACGAGTTCCTTAAAATTTTTTACAGCCATTCTTCACCTCTGATCATCACTACAAAAATATAAAACATACACTAACCACTAACCACTAATCACTAACCACTGACCACTGACCACTAATCTCAGCCCACTGCTCACTAACCACTAATCACTAATCACTACCCACTAATCACTAACCACTAATCACTAACCACTAATCACTAACCACTAATCACTAACCACTGACCACTAGCCACTGACCACTAATCACTTCCTCCACGGCGTTTTCTCCGGAACGGGAAGTCCGAGCGCTTTATAGGAATTGCGGAAATGCATCTTGGCGACCTGCCGCAACAGCGTTTCACCTCCGGCAATTGCAAGCTGCTTCGCGATCCTGTCCACCTGCTCTCCGGCGCCTTTCGGAAGCACAACACCGTTTTTTTCTCCGAGCTCCGTCATACGGCGGACAAACTCCGCGCGCGCCATGATGGAAGCTGCGGCGACAGCGATATCGCTTTCCGCTTTGGTCCGCTGCTCCAGCCGGATGCTCCTGCCACCTTTCAGCAGGGCATTTTTGATCAGGCTCTCATCTCCGAATTTATCCGCAAGCGCGGCATTGCATTCAGGAGCTTTCAACAACAAATTCTCAAGAGCGCGGGCATGTCCCCAGGCAAGCAGACGGTTCAGGCTCCTGATTTTTTCATAGAAATTGTTGTATGCCTCCGGACCGATTGCAACCACGGCAAGCTTATTGTTCACCAGACGCCGTATTTCTGCGGCAATCCGCGTGATCATCTTGTCATTCTTGATCATTTTTGAGTCCCTGACACCGATATCGGCAAGTTTGCGGGCAGTCTCTTCATCCCCGACGAAAACGGAGGATATCACAAGCGGGCCGAAGAAATCCCCCTTCCCGCTTTCATCCATTCCGGCATGGGGGTAAAACGGCGCGGCAGGTTCAGCTTTTTGCTCCGGGTCGGACTCGAACGCCTTTTCCTTCAGGATTTCAGGTTCAAGAATGAACTCGACGAAATCCCGGGCATTCGCCCCCTGCACCACCAGTTTTCCACTCTGATATGCGGCAACGGAAACCTTTTCCGACAATGCCTTGAAAACCATGTAGGGAGCATCGACAACAGCCCAGTTCCTTTCTTTCAATATTTCCTGCAGAGCAAGCATTTCCGGTTTAAGAAGTTCAAAAACGAAATTTTTCCGGGGTTGAGAAGCGTTTGTATCCATATTTTCCTGAAAGAATGCCTTTTTCTATATAAATTTTCTCTTTGACACGTTTGACAAAATAAACTTTACAATATAGATTAGGTTGCGTGTTTTTCCAAAACGCTTTCAGGAAAAATAACAGGAAATAATTAAGATAAGGAAAAGCAAATATGCGGAAAGTGTTGACCATCTGCTCTATATTTTCATTTGCGGCAGTCCTCAGCGCCCAGATTGCGCGCCCGCCCATGGATCCGATGATGAATCCGGATTACAATCCGAATAACCCCAATAAGAAGAAAGAGGTCAAACGAGTCGTTTTCAAGGATAAGGTATCTTCCAGCGCTTATCCGTTATCCAATAAACGTGTAAAGCAGATCAATGAGGTAGTGAAAGGTTTTCTCGACCGCAATGAAAAACTCAATGACGAAGCGGTTGTGGACACTATTTATGAACAGGTTGGAAAATTTGTGCCCCTGACCCCGGAAAAGCCTGCGGACATCAGAAAATTTGAAGATTTCCAGAAAGAAATTACGCCGGTCGTCAATAAAAAATACCCTCTTGACCCCAAACAGATTCGCGAGGAAGCCGAAAAGGAAGCTGAAAAGAAGTTTACGATGTACAAGCCGCAGGAACAGGTCAAAGTCTTTTATCAGCGCGGCAGAAGCGTCTACTCGATCAAAGGCACTTTTTACGGTTTCGGCGGCGGCAGCATTCAGGTCAATGAGCGCCATATCGCCATGTTCGACCTGCTTCCGGAGTCGCGGATCAAATTCGACAAAGCCTACAATCAGAAGGCGAAAGAAGAATTCATCAACAAAAAAGTCATGGATTACACCAATAAGAAATATGCGTTTTCCAACGATCTTTTCCGCAAGGCTCAGGCACAGCAGCGCACGTCCAATGAAAAACTCGGTTACATTTACGCAGACCGTAAATGGAATACCGCAAAGAAACTGACGGACGATGCGATCGCGGAAGCCAAAGTCGAAGCCGCGCGCAGAGAGGAAGAAGCCAAACTGAAAGCCGAAGAGGAACGCAAGAAAAAGGCTATGGAGAATCCCGGCGAATATATGCCGAATGATCCTCAGAATCCAAATGCAAATATGGGCGACGGATACGCTCCGAATCCAGCCTATTGACGAAAAGACGGAATATTAATGCAAAAGCCGGTGAGAAAAAATCTCTCCGGCTTTTTTGTGCGGAACGTCAAAGAGCGGTAAAGATATTTTTTACAGCCCGTCTTCCAGAACTCCGACATAGGGAAGATTCCGATAGTATTCATCGGAATCCAGCCCATACCCGACAACATAGCGGTCGGGAATACGGAAACCGACCCAGTCGGCATGAGTGAACTGTTTGTTTTCCAGCATCTTATCCATCAGGACACAGATCCTGACACTTGCTGCACCGAGCCCCTGAAAATAATGAACGGCATATTTCATGGAAAGCCCCGTATCAAGAATGTCATCGACCAGCAGGATATGCCGTCCGTGGACCGGCAGTTTCAACGCGGAACGCACCGTGATCTTTCCGGTGCTCCGGTCATTCTCATAACTTGACGCGGAAAAACTATCGACGTAAAGCGGCAGATCAATCCTCCGGAGCAGATCGGCGGCGAAAATCACCGCCCCGTTCATCATCACAACGACCGTAAGCTCCTTCCCCCGATAAGCTTCCGTGATTTCTCCGCCCAGCTGTGCAACCCGCCCGGCAATTTCGTTTTCAGTAAGAAGAACCTTCATCCTTCACACCTCGATAAAATCAAATGCGGAGACATCCACCACGCCGCGGTCCGTGATCCGCAGAAACGGAATCACCGGCAGCGGAAGGAAAGCAAGCTGAAGGAACGGAGTTTCCAGCGGACAGCCGGTCACTTTCACGGACTTGTGAATCCTTGCCAGCTCCTTTTCCACGGTTTCAAAATCACAGCCGGAAAGCAGCCCGCCCAACGGCAAGGGCATCACATCGACCACTTGCCCCCGATTCGCAACAGCAAAACCGCCCTGCGAATCAATCAGGGCATTCACAGCCAGCGCCATATCCTCATCGGAAACCCCGACCACGCAGATATTGTGGCTGTCATGCCCGACGCTGGATGCGACTGCGCCGGTCTTCAAGCCGAAACCTTTGACAAAACCAAGCCCGACATTGCCGTTTCTGCCGTAACGTTCCAGAACCGCCACCTTTGCAATATCCCGCTCCGGCGCACACTTCTTTTCACGCCCGTCGAACGGCAGGTCCAGTTCCAGGTGCTCCGTCGTCAGGGACAGCTCCAGAATACCGATCACGGGAGTCTTCGCCTTTTTTGAAAAAACCCGGAAAGAATCCGCCGAGACCTTTTTCAGCCTGACGGAATTCAGAAATGCCGACGGATCGGGAGGAAGCCCGCGCGAAGCGAACAGGGTCTCATTCACAATCTTCCCGTTTTTCAGGACAGTTGCAATCCGGCATTTCTTCAAATCCGAAAGCAGGACGATATCCGCCTTGTATCCGGGGGCGATCAGACCGCGGTCACGCAGTCCGAAATGCTGCGCGGGAGAACAACAGGCGACCCGGTACACTGCCAGCGGGTCCGCTCCCGATTCAATCGCATGTGCAATCATATAATCCAGATGCCCCGTTTCCGCAATATCCAGCGGATTGCGGTCATCGGTGCAGAAACAGAGGAACGGTGCATTCCGTATCGTAATCAGCGGCAGAAGCGTGTCCAGATTGCGTGCCACAGAACCTTCACGGATCAGAATCTGCATCCCCTTGCGAAGTTTCTCCTCCGCCTCGCCCAGCGTACTGCACTCGTGACAGTTGCGGACTCCGGCGGCAAGGTAGGCATTGAGCGCTTTCCCGCTCAGCATCGGACAATGCCCGTCAATCCTGCCGCGGAACGCCTCCGCCTTTTCAAGCACCTCCGGCACTTTGGACAATACGCCGGGAACATTCATCAGTTCGGCAAGTCCGGAGGAAAGCGGCTCGGAAGCGTATTTGCAGACATCCGCCGCGGAAAGTGCGGCGCCGGCAGTCTCCAGCGGCGTGGAGGGAACGCAGGAACTGATCTCGACCCGAAGGTCCATGCACATGCGGCGGGCGGACTCCAGAAAAAAATCGATCGCTTTCGTTCCCGCGACATTCGACAGCTCGTGAGGATCGCAGACCGCCGTCGTCACTCCGCGCGGCAGCACGCACCGTTCAAACTCGAAAGGCGTAATCATCGAAGACTCCACATGAACATGCGCATCAATGAAACCCGGAACGGCGGTCAGCCCGCATCCGTCGATCTCGCGCTCGCCGTCATACGTTTCCCCGACACCGGCGATCCGGTCGCCGCAGATGGCAATATCTCCCCGCACCGTCTCCCCCGTGGTCAGGTTGAAGACAGAAATATTTTTTATTACGAGAGACGCCGGGACATTTCCCTGCGCCTCATCAATGATCTTTTCCAACATTCCGATTCCCGCCATCCGATTGATTCCTTCCTGAAAAAGTTTGGTTCGCAAGATACTCTCAAAACACGAAAAATACAACTCTTTTCCTTTGGCAAACCTTGTATTTTTCGGGAAAACATGGTATTTTTTATGTATTTATGAAATAAAAGGGAGCTTCAATTGAATTCAGAACCTTCACGGGAACAATTTGCGTCCAGACTGGGATTCATTCTGATGACCGCAGGCTGCGCCATCGGACTGGGCAATGTCTGGCGTTTCCCCTATATCACGGGACAGTATGGCGGGGGGCTGTTCGTTTTTCTGTATCTGTTTTTCCTGGCGATTCTCGGCTTTCCGGTCATGATGATGGAATTGTCTCTCGGACGCGCCGGGCGCAGCACGTTTCCGGGGGCGTTCCGCAATCTTCAGAATAAAAACGTCAAGTTCCGCTGGGATTTTCCCGCATATCTTCTTTTTTCGGGAAACATGTTCCTGCTGATGTTCTATACCGTCATTTCCGGCTGGCTTCTCGCTTACGCCTGTTACTTTGCAGCCGGTAAATTCCGATCCATGGACGCGGCGCAGTGCCAGGCGTTCTTCAACAACTTCCTTGCCTCGCCGGGACTCCAGACGCTGTTTATGCTGATCGTGCTCGGGCTGACGGTATTCGTCTGTATGGGCGGGGTCCGGAAGATGATCGAAAAAGTCATCAAAGCCATGATGATCGGTCTTTTTCTCCTGCTTCTTCTCCTTGTGGTGCAGTCCCTCCGCCTCCCGAATGCAATGCAGGGCGTCCGTTTCTTCCTCTACCCGGATGTGGATAAATTTCTCAGCGACGGAGTCTGGGCGACGGTTCATGCGGCGATGGCGCAGGCGTTTTTCACACTGAGCCTCGGAGTAGGAAGCATTGCAATTTGCGGAAGCTATATCGGACGTGACCGCTCTCTGCCGGCGGAAGGAGTCTGGATCATCAGCCTGGACACTCTGATGGCGATCTGTTCGGGACTGATCATTTTTCCCTGCTGCGCCGCCTATGCGATCGCACCGGATGCGGGTCCCTCCCTTATTTTCATCACCCTGCCGAATGTCTTCCACAACATGAACGGCGGTCCGTTCTGGGGCTTTCTTTTCTTCCTGTTCCTTTCCATTGCCGCAGTTTCGACTCTGATCGCCGTTTTTGAAAATCTTGCGGCATTCGGCATGGATGAATTCCGCTGGAGCCGTAAAAAATCCTGTTTCATCTTCGGTGTAATCCTTGCGATGCTTTCCATGCCGTGTATTCTCGGATTCAATCTCTGGCAGAAGTTCCGCCCGCTAGGGAAAGACTCCAATGTGCTGGATCTCGAAGACTTCATCGTCAGCGACAATCTTCTGCCGCTCGGCGCGCTCTACCTGACGATTTTCTGTTCCAACCGTTTCGGCTGGGGCAGCGATAATTTTTATAAAGAACTCAATACCGGAAAAGGCTGGAAACTCCCCCATATCTTCATTCCCTATATGCGCTGGGGGCTTCCGGTAATCATTCTGGCAATCTGGGTGATCGGGATCGTCAAGCGGTTCCATCTGTTCGGATTCTAACATTATATCATAATAAATAAAAAAATTAAGGAAAAGGAAAAATCATGTTCTGGTTTCTTGGCGGTATCATACTGCTGATTGTCGGTTACTTCACCTACGGACGTTTCGTCGAAAGAATCCTTGAACCGGATGACCGGGAGACGCCCGCGAAAAAATTCTACGACGGAGTCGATTTCGTCGTGATCCCCAACTGGAAAAACATGCTGATCCAGCTTCTGAACATCGCCGGAGTCGGACCGGTCATCGGCGTGATCCTCGGAATCAAGTTCGGCGCGGTGGTCTTCCTGATCATCCCGATCGGCAACATCATCGGCGGCGCGGTGCATGATTTCGTATCGGGCATGATGTCCATCCGCCACGGCGGAGCCAATCTGCCGAAACTGATCAGAATTACGCTCGGAAAACCCTATTACGCTTTCTTCTCGGTGTTCATGTGTTTCCTCCTGCTCCTCGTTGTCGCGGTCTTCATCAACGTTCCAGCGACAATCTTCAACATTCTTACACCCGGACACGAGTTCTTCTGGCTGGCGGTGGTCGTGATTTTCCTGTATTACATCTGCGCGACCATGTTTCCGGTAGACAAGATCATCGGCATGATCTATCCGTTTTTCGGCGCAATGCTCATGATCGGAAGCCTCGCGCTCTTCCTCATGCTTGTAAAAGCGGGAGTCGCCAACCCCGGACTGTTTCAGGAATCCGCGGCATTCAAAGCCGGCATGTTCAAGGAACCGATC
>DXVA01000144.1:0-7116 GCA_019408975.1 Lentisphaeria bacterium
GACAGGGCGACCGTAAGCTGGGAACTGCCCGGCTTTTCCACGGACGCCATCCGGCAACATGACGAATGGTGGGTTCCGATTCCGGTTTCCTCGTTTCTGGAATACGGAACTACACCGGAAATGACGCAAAAGGCATACTCCACAGGCGAAATTTTTCACAGAGTCAACCTGTATGGACTGACAAGCGGCAAAAGCTATTACGCGCGAATCGTCATCCCGGAGAAACCTTTGCTGTATGAAAACGGAATCGGAGTCCGGAACGTCAAAGGAAACGCTGTCAGAGGAGAAATTTTCCGTTTCACTGTTCCGCCATATTCCGCCGCCCCCCGGAAACTCTTTGTCGCCCAGAATGGTTCCGATGCGGCGGACGGCGGAGAAAAAACACCCTGGCGCACACTGGCGAAAGCAGCAGCCGAAGCAAGGCCGGGAGATACGGTCTTCATCCGGCCGGGAATCTATCATCAGTCTCTGGTTCCGGAGAATCCGGGGCGTCCTGATGCACCGATCACCTTTCGCGCGGAAATCCCCGGAACGGTGATTCTCGACGGCTCCAACTATCTGCGCCCCGGAGGAATCTGCATACAGAATCTGGAATACATCAATCTGAGCGGTTTTGTACTGCGTCATTTTGCCAACAAACAGTATTCCTGCCGGGGCGGCATGGATTTTGGAATGATCCAGCTGCGGGACTCGCGGCATATCAGCCTCTCGCAATGCGTTCTGGATGGAAACGGGACCTATCAGAATCCGCTGGTAATTGTAAATTGCCACAATATATCCGTCATGGACAATGTGTTTCTTTCCGGAATAACCTCTATCAGCGGCGCCTGCAACGGCAATCTCACCATCTGCCGAAACACCTCCTATGTTCCGCTGATTCGCCATATCTCCCTTCACAGAGAGCGTAAAGATGCCAAGGTTGCAATCCGTAAAAACCTGTTTGTCGCTCTGGGACGCGACAAAACGCTCGCACGTGTGGCGCGTATGGAATTAAATACCCGGCAAGGCTGCTATGACTGGGATGATAATCTCTGGTATTTTTCACCGGAAGACCCATGGCGCTACTGCGGAGGCGAGGGAGATTCGCCCAAACTGGACAAGATGGCAGGTCTGAAAAGATTTCATGCAAAAACCGGGCTGGGAAAAAATGACAGGTTCATCACCGGCATCACGTTCAAAGGACACCATTTTGTGGACCCGATGAAGACAAAAGAATATGCAGAGAACCTGAAACACATCACAGAAAAACCCTTGAGTATCAAAACTTTTGAACTGTCCGGATATCCCGGGTACGGGGCATGCTCTGCGGGAACAGCAGAAGGCGAAGGGGAAAAATGATCCGAATCTCCCCGATATGGAAGTCCGCTCCCGGGAAAATATCTTTCCGGCTGGAGGAGATGCCATGCTGAATGCAGTTCTGATCGGCGTTTCCGGATTCGGAGATGTTCATTACCGGGATCTGCTGCGATGGCACCATGCGGGGAGACTCCGTTTCTCCGCAGCTGCGGTCATCAATAAAGCAGAACAGCAGGAAAAATGTGCGGAAATGAATGCACTTGGAATCCGCATATATGACGATTACCGTCATATGCTGAATTCAGAAAAAGCCGATTTGTGCTGTATTCCGACCGGCATCGCCATGCATGCGCCGATGTCAATCGCGGCAATGCGTGCAGGAATGAATGTTCTGGTGGAAAAACCGGCAGCGGCAGTCATGGCGGATGTCAAAGCAATTCAGGAAACGGAAAAAGAGACCGGACATTTTACCGCCGTGGCGTTCCAGGACATCTACCGCCCGGAAATCCTGCGCCTGAAACGTCTGATACTGAACGGCATCATCGGAAAAATAGCACATGTGACAGTCTGCGCATCCTCCACTTCCGGCGACTTTTACTATCGGCGCAACAACTGGGCGGGAAAATTATACTGCAATGGAATGCCGATTTTCGACTCCCCGTTCATGAACGGCAATGCCCACCAGCTGAATCTCGCCTTTTTCCTTTGCGGAACCACCTTCGATACATCCATTGGAATCCGTTCTGTTTCCGGGGAACTCTATCGCATTCAGAAGATCGAATCATTCGATACCGGTGCGGTACATGCCGCAGCGGAAAACGGAATCGATTTTTTCTTCATTCTCAGCAAATCTGCAGAAACTCCCCTTCCCTACCGGATCATTCTCAGAGGAACCAGAGGCCGGATAGCCATTTCACCCAAAGCAATCAGCCTGCCGGACGGCAGAAGAATCCCCATGGAACAGGATACCATGAAAATCCGTGACAATATTCTCCGCAATCTGCTCGGGCACATCAACTCTGTTCCTGGAAGTTTTCTCGTCAATATGAACATTGCAGGCACCCATGTTCACTGCATCGAACTGATGCACAAGACACTCCCCATCAGCACCGTCAACCCGGAATATGTCGCATCACGCAATCTGACAGATGACAGGGACATGATCTTTCTTCGGGGAATTAATGAAATCATAAAACAATGCGCCTCGAAACATGTAATGCCGAGCATCAGGGCACCGGAATTATTCCATGTGAATCACGGAGAAGCCGGACCGGGAGAAAAAAAGTGCAATGCTCCACAGGGCGTCATACAGCAAAAGCAGTTTCCTGAATAAACCGCCATCCCTGCCAGCTGATGCTGAAATGGAAAAACTCCACGGGGACAGGGCAGCCCTATCGCAAAACTCCGGCGTTTCCCCTGGAGTTTCTGCCGATATTTTATTTTTCACCCTTGAAATTGCCGCGGAGATCAATATAATTAAATGTTCGGCTGACTATTTATAATCGCTTTACTTCGAGGTTGCAATGCATGCATATGACTTGGTATCGGAAACGATCCGCAAACAAATCAAGCTCGGAAAATACCTGCCGGGAATGAAACTGCCCAAAGAAATCGAGCTTGCCGACAGAATGGGGGTTTCGCGCAAAACCCTGCGGACAGCTCTGGAGGAACTGGAAGCCGCCGGGCTGATCATTCGCCGGAAGCACGCAGGCACAATCATTGCCGACGGCGCGCAGGAACGGGTCAATGTCCCCATCGTAATCGGAATAGCGCTTCCGATGGATGCCAATGTCTCACCGGCGTCAATATATGGCACTGGAACGGAAGACGGCAGTATGGAGAGCCAGCTTCTCATCCGGCGTCTGTTAAAAGAGAAGTTCATGCTTAATTTATTTTACAGTGACTGGGGCGGCGAACTGCAGTCTTATGACGGAGTCATGTTGCTTTCTCCAATGGACTGCCTCACTTTGCTGGAACGTCTTGCGGAAATGCGCAAACCGCATATTGCGCTGGAAACCCATTATGACTATCCGGGGGTCAATACCGTTATGGGAGACGATGAGGAGGCGACAAGAATCTGTGTAAACGAACTGGCTGAACTCGGGCACCGTAAAATCGCGTTCATAGGCGGCAGGCTTGGCCCCCCCGAACGCAAAACCGGCTTCCGGCGCAGGACAAATGAGTTTTGCCGCGCCTGCCGGGAACACGGGCTGGAAATCAGGCGGGAATGGATTTTCAACGAGGAACATCTTTCCGGCAGACAGGCGCCTTCACTCCATGAGCAGCTCGCCGATTACGCGGCAAAAACACGCGAATGCACCGCCGTCATATGCGGAAATGGAATTTCCGTTCTGGAGCTGGAAAAATACCGTGCGGCGTCTTCCGTATTCCCAAAACAGGAGTTGCGCTGCATTGATCTGCGCCCATTCAACTGTACAGAACAGGAAACCGCATTCCTATCACAGTTCAAAGGATTCTACCGTTCCAGGCAGCAGGTTGCAGACACAGCTTATGAGAAATTGTATGCATGGCTGGGCGATCCGTCATATCGCCCCCGGTGTTTTCTGGTGCCTTACAGGAAAAATACCGGACCGCCTGAATGATATGACAACAACATCGGCACGGCAGAAAACGTTTCTCCTGCATTGCTCCTCTTTTTGAAAAAATTCACTTTTCCTTGTGTTTGAACTTGAAATCCGGAAAGCGGGGTTTATGTTTAGACAGCACTCGAAAAAGGAGGTGTAGCTATGGAAATCACAGTTAGCGGAAGACATTTCGATGTCACAGAACAAATCAGGCAGAGGGTCATTGACGCTCTTACAGCAGATTTTGCAGACCTGCCGCTGAAAATTATTTCGGCAACTGCGGTCCTGGATGTCCAGGGCAACAGGGCAATCGCAGATATCGTTGTAAACATCAAGAATCTCACTGCCAAGGCGCAAGTCGAAGATTTCGATCTCTACAAGGCGATTGACGCCGCAGTCCTCAAAGCCGCCACACAGGCGCGCAAATATCTGGACAAGCGGCAGCATCACAAGAACGGCGAAACTCTCGTCGAGCTTGAAAAGAAAAATGCAGAAAAGGCAAAAGCCGTTTCCGAAGAATAAATTTTCATCAGCGGAAGCCCCGGAATGACATCGTTCCGGGGCTTTTTTTCTGGTATGCCCGGTCGGGCGCACCAGAAAAAAGGCGGAAGCTTCAGGAAAACTTCCGCCTTTGTGTGAGATTGCGCTTCAGATTACTTTTTCGCAGCCTGGCGCAAAACCTTATTCATAGCATTGTAACCTGCCGGATTCTTGCCTACATGACCTTCGGTCGGGAAAATCGTCATATGCTTCTCCGTTGCCGCAGGAAGATTGTTGAATACGGCATACACGGAAGTCGGAACACATGTAAGGTCGATCATGCCGACAGTCATGTAGACCGGGGCTTTGATGTACTTGGCAAAGTTCACATTGTCATAATACTTCGAGACTTCCGCGGTTTTGGCATCCGCCGGTTTGCCGTCCTTGACAGCAAACAGACGCGGCCAGCCGGACTGCCGCCCTGCAAGATTGCCGCAATGATCGCTCAATGCCGGAACACCCGTCAGGCAGAGAGAAACCTGCGGGTCAAGCGCCGCCGCAACGATCGCCTGCGCACCGCCCTGGCTGGATCCGATGACAATCAGGTTTTTGCCGTCCCATTCAGGGAGCGTTTTCACATAATCAAGAGCGCGGAGAACACGCAGATACATATTCTTGAAATAGAATTTATCACGGTCGTTCTTATTTCTCTGGGGATATCCGCGCAACTCATTTGTCTTCAGTTTATTGTAATATTCCTTCGGCTGTCCGTTGAGGATTCCGTGCGCGTTGACGTCAAAAGAAATCGCATTGTTTCTCATCGGTTTGTTCGCGGTATAAACACCTGCGCCGTGATAAGAAACCACCGCCGGAAGACTCTTGGGTTTCGCATCGGCGGGCATCGTCAGATAACCGGAGACCGGAACCTGGTCCACACAATCCACCTTCACGTCATAGCATTTGAATTTTCCAGCCTGTTTCCCTTTCACCGGAACCTCCGTTTTTTCCGCCTTTACAGGAACTTTGGCAAGAGCGGCTTTCTGATCGTCCCAGAATTTTTTGAAATCTGCGGGTTCTTCGCATCCGGCTTTGATCTTTTCCGGCTCAACCATCGCCCCCGCACCCGCCATAATTACTTTCCTGCGCTTCAAAAGCGGCTTGCCGTTTTCATCCAGAAGCATGGCGCGGACCTGAACCCAGCCGGGCTTGTCCAGTGACGCCTCGCAGACAAGCGGCTTGCCGTCCGTTGTCGTAATGATATTCTTCTGAAGTCTGCCGTCGCCGGAAGATACCGCATACCCGATTTTCTGTCCAGAGACCGGTTTTTTCGCCTTGTCAAGCAACGTAATATGGAAGCGGATCTTCTCACCGGCTTTGTAAATATTCTTCTTTTCCGCCGGAGTTACTTTGAGACGGTAACTCTCATAAGCGGGCCTCTCCCGTTTCGGCTTTGCCGGTTCCGCCTTCACTGCTGCGGCTTTTTCCGCCGGAGCCTCCGCTTTCTTCACCGGCTGTTCCGGGACGGCTTCCGACTTCGCGCATTCTTCAGTCGTAAAACACCCGCAGCAGCATGCACTCAGGAAAAGCGCCGCCAATGCGGTCAACCCGGCCGTGCAAGAGATTCTGAATTTGACATTCATAAAATTCCTCCTTCTATTGATTCATGGTAACAATTATTTGCATGACGGTTAAGAAAATAGCACCAGGAAACGGAAATTTCAAAGTGAAAAAGAAAATTTCTCAGGAGAGTTTACGCCAGATACGGTTATGCGCCGCCCGGAATTACGGCAAAACGGACTTTAGTCAAAACCATCGGCTGAGCCGGTGGCTTGTTCCAGCCCTATAAGGGCATGATACCGGCCTGCCCCTCAAAGGGGCTTTGAACTTGGTTCTCCAGTCGCACCCCATTCCCGGACAACTGCTCAAGCAGTCTCCGAATTATTACTTCTTACGACGATCCTCTCCCGTGAAAGGATCAAACAACTCCGGATGTGTCAATTTGTCTTCGGCAAAATCTTCCATCAGTTGATTTCTGATATACTCAGCAATCACTTTTTTATTACGACCTACAGTATCAACAAAGTAGCCGCGACACCAAAAATGACGGTTGCCATACTTGTATTTCAGCTGTGCATGACGGTCAAAGATCATCAGAGAACTCTTACCTTTCAAATAGCCTACAAACTGCGATACACTCAAATTCGGGGGGATACTCACCAGCATATGAATATGATCTGGACATAACTCGGCTTCTTCAATTATAACTCATTTGCGTTCACTTAAGATTCGTAATATCCGCCCTATACCAATTTTCAGTTTACCGTAGATGACCTGTCTACGAAATTTTGGGGCAAATACAATATGATACTTGCAATTCCATCGCGTGTGTGATAGACTATTTCTATCTTCTGTCATTATAACCTCCTGTTCTATGCAGGGTTCGGCTGGTGAACCAAACTCTAATATAGGATCGGAGGTTTCTACTTGCAACTTGAATCTGAAGACTCTCTGAACATACCGGCTGAGCCGGTAGTTTTATTGTCCTGAAGGAGGACAAAAAGCAGCGGGGACCTCGGGATGAGGTCCCCGCCAGTGTGGGGGTGTATCGCATTACCGGCTGCGAGAGAGAGAATCAGCCGGCAATGATGGAGAGAGAATTCAAATGATCAGTTGATGAAAAGCATCTCCCGGTATTTCGGCAGAGGCCAGAAATCATCGTCTACCTGCTTTTCAAGGGTATCGACCAGTTTGCGGA
>DXVA01000144.1:7126-10031 GCA_019408975.1 Lentisphaeria bacterium
GTTCACAGAGATCATCCACAATACCGACACCGGTTTCATCTTTCGCAAGAACCTTTTCCAGTTTCGCGGCCGCCGACGTGATTCCGTCCAGAAGCCTGCCGATCCTGTCGGCAAGATCCTTCTGGGAAGCCAGACCGTTCTTCAGCCCGCATCCGTCCATTACGGCAATGGTCTTGACCAGCTCGGAAAGCTGACGGCTTCCCGCGGCAAGGATAATCGTCCGCGCCATATTGAGCGCGAGCTCGCCTTCGATCCGGATCTTTCTCTCGTATTCCTCAAGGAAGATCTCGTATCTGGAATGAAGCTCGACTTTCGAGAACACATTGTATTTCTCGAACAGAGCCACATTGTCTTTGTCAAGCAGCGGCTTGATGGCTTCCGGTGTATTGCGCAGATTCGGGAGCCCGCGCCTGGCGGCCTCTTTCCTCCATGCTTCGCTGTAGTTGTCGCCGTTGAAGATGATGCGTTTGTGCGCCTTGATGATTTTCTGGAGGACCTTCTGCAGCCCGCTGTTGAAATTTGCCTTCGGCAGTTTTTCCAGCTGCGCGGCGATATCGTCGATCGCTTCCGCGAAGATCGTATTCAGGATCACGTTCGCACCGGCGCAGGACTGGCTGGACCCCGGAGCGCGGAACTCGAATTTGTTGTTCGTAAAGGCAAACGGGCTCGTGCGGTTGCGGTCCGTAGTGTCCAGCGGCAGCGGCGGAAGCGTATCCACACCGATTCTCATCAAGCCGGCATGTTTCGAGGATTTCAGATTACCCTTTTCGAGCTGGCTGATCACATCCGCAAGCTGTTCGCCGATGAAGATCGAAATGATCGCCGGAGGCGCTTCGTTGGCTCCGAGCCGATGATCGTTTCCGGCGGAAGCCGTCGCGGAGCGGAGCAGGTCGCTGTGTTTGTCGACAGCCATAATGATCGCGCAGAGCGTAGTCAGGAAGATCGCATTCTGGTGAGGATCGCTTCCGGGATTCAGCAGATTGATATTTCCGTAAGCGGGCGACCAGTTGTTATGTTTTCCCGAACCGTTGATGCCGGCGAACGGCTTTTCATGGAGCAGACAGACAAGCCCGTGTTTTTCGGCGGTCTGCTTCAGAACTTCCATGATGATCATGTTGTGATCGACGGCAAGGTTGAGCTCCTCGAATACCGGAGCGATCTCAAACTGCGCCGGTGCGACTTCGTTATGGCGCGTTTTCGCGGGAATGCCGAGTTTCCAGAGCTCGGAATCCACATCCGTCATGAATGCGAGAATGCGCGGCTTGATGGTGCCGAAATAATGATCTTCAAGCTGCTGATGTTTCGGCGGAGGAGCCCCGAACAGCGTGCGCCCGCTCTGCACAAGATCGGGGCGCGCGTAGTAGAACTGTTCGTCGATCAGGAAATATTCCTGCTCGGCGCCGAGGGTGATCTTCACATTCTTCGTGCCGTCGTCGCCGAAACATTTCATCATGCGGCGGACGGATTTCGTAAGAGCCTGCATGGATCGCAGAAGCGGTGTCTTTTTATCGAGAGCCTCCCCGGTATAGGCACAGAAAGCAGTCGGGATGCAGAGGGTCGCGCCGTTGCGGCCGCGTTTGATGAACGCAGGGCTGGTGGGGTCCCATGCAGTGTAACCGCGCGCCTCGAAGGTGGAGCGGATGCCGCCGGACGGGAAACTCGAAGCATCGGGCTCGCTGACGATCAGGTTCTTTCCGGAAAAAGAGAGGATCGCATGTCCGAGACCGGCAGGCTCAAGAAAGGAGTCATGCTTTTCGGCAGTCGCTCCGGTCAGCGGCTGGAACCAGTGAGTATAATGGGTGGCGCCTTTTTCAAGAGCCCACTCTTTCATGGCATGGGCGACCGCGTCCGCGATGGAGGGGTCCAGCGCCTTGCCCTCGTTGACAGTATCCATCAGTTTCTGGTAAATCGGTTTCGGCAGTCGCTCCTTCATGCGTCCGCAATGGAACACGTCTTCTCCGAAGTTCTCCGTGGTGAAGGGTTTCAAAGGAATGTTTTCCTTGTCTTCACGGGCTAGAATTCCTTCTATTGCCGTCTTTCTGTCAGCGTTCATTCTCACTTCACTCCTATATTTTGGTGATTCTCAAACTGATGCCTGCATATTAAGCAGATCACATGCCAACTTTTAAGAAATCAATCTTTTTGAGTTCAAAAAAGTTCTTCTGAAAAATCAGAAAGAAATCTTTCATCCGGGGAACCTACATTTTTGTAATGACATTTTCGTCATTCTTACATTTTTGTAACTTGACAATCCGGGCACCCGAGCTATATTTCCTTTTCGCCATTGACTTTTCAATCAAACCGAAAGACAGGGACCGGGAATGTCCGAACGAAACGATATCGAGATTGCGGTTTTGAACCAGATCAGCCATGCCATCGTGCATGAACTGAATGTATCAGAACTCCTCAACAACATTCTGAACATACTGCGCAAGGAGATGGGGCTCATCCGGGGGACCATCACCCTGAAACATGAGGACACACTCGTCATCGAGGCATCCAACGGGCTCACGGACGAAGAAATCAGCCGGGGCAAATACATGATCGGCGAAGGCATCACGGGCAAAGTCGCGCAGACCGGCAAACCGGCGCTGATCCCGGATATCTCGCGGGAGCCGGAATTCCTCGGCAGAACGCAGGCACGCGCAAAAAACGAACATGTCGCGTTCATCTGCGTCCCGATCGTGCATTTGGACAATGTAATCGGCACACTCAGCATCGACTGTCCCGGCAGAAACAGAGAGGAACTGGAGCGCGATCTCCGGCTGCTCGACACGGTGGCGAACATCATGGCCTGATACGAATTGTTGCGGAACTCCTGGTCAGGCTGGCGCATGAGCGTGTCGGATCCCAGCACCCAGATGCGCACCGACCCGATGACCTGGTTGCCCAGCTGTATGCTGTC
>DXVA01000144.1:10041-10499 GCA_019408975.1 Lentisphaeria bacterium
ATGGCGGAGGCAGTCGCCTCCTGCCTCAAGAAATATGACGAGAGGCGGCAGCTTCTCGAAGAAAACATGCGCCTGCGCGAAGAACTCGGCACGACGCCCCGCCCCGCCAACATCATCGGCAACTGCAATGCAATGCGCGCCGTCTACAAGATGATCGGACAGGTTGCGAGCAGCTCCGCGACGGTATTGATCCGGGGCGAGTCGGGAACCGGCAAGGAGCTCGTCGCGCGCGCCATTCAGATGTCCAGCGGACGCCGTGACAAACCGTTCATCGCGGTCAACTGCGCCGCCCTGCCAGACAATCTCATCGAAAGTGAACTGTTCGGCTACGAAAAAGGCGCGTTCACCGGAGCCGTTTCCCGCCGGATCGGGCGTGCGGAGGCGGCGGATGGCGGCACGCTGTTTCTGGATGAAATCGGAGACCTGAGCCAGCACGTGCAGGTCAAGCTCCTGCGATT
>DXVA01000145.1:0-2804 GCA_019408975.1 Lentisphaeria bacterium
GCGTAACAGAATGTTCCAGAACCCGGTAGCCGTTCTTCAAATAAAATTTTTCAGACGGATATCCCTTGTTCGTATTCAAAACGACAGCGTTTATGCCGCACTGTCCCGCCATGTTTTCAATCTGCCGCAGGAAATGACTCCCTGCGCCCGTCCGCTGGAATTCCTCGGCAACGCAAAACTGGTCAATATCATATTCCATGCCGTTCAGCCACGGCTTCCGGCTGCCCAGGCATAAGGCGATCACCTTGTCTCCGCAGTTCAGGACGTACCCCATGAAATAGTTGTTGTTCAGATACCGTTCAAAAAAGAGAGCGACCTGTTCTCTGGATTCATAAACATCGTTCCACGGCTCTTTTGAAAATGTCCGCATGAACAAGTCGATACACTCATTGATGTTTTCCGCATTCATCGGAAGCGTCATGAATTTTTCCCGCACGCAATCCTCCTGCCGCACGGCAGACTTTTCAGATTTCTTCATCATAAGACAATCATTGCCCCGTCATTCGCTTTTCCATGTTTTATCAGTGCAGATCGTGGTAATTGCATAACTCATTGATCCACTGGATTAATTTCTTCCGGTATTCCTCCGTGAGGTCCGGCGCGGGACATTCCGGACTGACCGCATATTCCAGCAGGCTGTCCAAGATCTGTTCCTGACGGAAACCGCTTTGTCCCATCGCCTCCGGGACGAAGCCGGACTCCTGCAGAAACATCAGCTTTGCCGCGGAAACCGGGAAGTCCGGCTCCGTATCCGCCGTCAGCCGCGCCAGAAGAACCTCAAGCGCACGGTAGGTTCCGGGAATTTCGAGCATGGGTTTCGTATGTTTCAGCAGAAAAGCCGCATAATTGCACATCTGGAGGTAATTCTCAATCCGGAAAGCAATGGAATCGAATGATGCAAGCAATTCATGGGACGTCAGGGTGCACATGGTCCCTGAAGAATGAAGCTTCGGCGGGCGGAATTCGATTGCAAGTTCGCGGAACAGCTCTGCGTAAGGAAATTTTTTTGCGCCGGTCCCGCGCGCTCCCTTCAATAGAAAATCCAGCCGTCCGAATTCCGGCGACAACCCGGACACGATCAGGCTGCTGTCCTGAAAAGGTATTTTCCTGAGTATGATATAGTTTGTCTTTTCCGCCATAATACATCTTCCTTCCCTGTAATATAGCGAATCTTCCCCCCGAATTCAAAACGGAAAAGACGGCAGATCAGGAAAAATGGCTTCCCGGCATGATTTTTCATATCGGGAAGCCATGGTATGAAAGGACGTTTGCAAAGTGGGAAAGTCTTCCCGCCGCGAGCCGGCGTCTTCGCTTTGTCAGCCTGCGATTTCCACCGGTTTTCCACTTGCGGCGGAGGCATAAATCGCATCGAGAATCTTCATGACCGTGACGCCTTCCTCCGGCTGGACGAGAAACGGCTTGTCGTCACGAACCGCGTCCACGAACAGATGAAACGCACTCGGCATCGGCATTGCCGCGTGCATCTTGCCGTCGAAGTGCCTGCCTGCAATGTCATAATAGTATTCGACGTCATAGGTATAGCCTTCATTCAGATTATACTGATACATGCCGCCTTTGTCGCCGAGCAGACGGATTGTCTGGAGTTCGTTCTCCCTGATGTTGCTTGCCCATGACGCATCCAGTTCCAGCGTTGCGCCGTTGCTGAACTTGATCATGGCGCAGGCAAGATCCTCCACCGTGTAGCTGAGCCCGCGTTCCTTTGCCAGCTTCGGACCGAACTTGTCATAGGTGCTTGCCATGACCCACGTGGGTTCCGGATAGCCCATCAGCCACAGTGCGAGGTCAAGACGATGCACGCCGAGGTCGATCAGCGGTCCGCCGCCGGACTGTTTTTTGTCATAGAACCATGATCCCATCGGCGCACCGGAGCCGGTGTTGAAGCTGTTTGCCGCCATGCCGGGAATACCGCGGCGGCGGAACCAGACACTTCGCGCATAGTAGATGTCGCCGAGCACGCCCTCCCCGATCATATCCTTCATCGCGCGGGACTGCGGGTTGAACCGGTAGGAGAAATCGATGCCGAGCTTTTTGCCGAGACGTTTTGCAGTATCCAGCATTTCCTGCGCCTCCTGCGCATTGAGCGCCATCGGTTTCTCGCACAGGACATGCGCACCGGATTCCAGTGCGGCGACGGTCAGCGGTTTGTGCTGGTCGTTGGGAACGGCGACGGAAATAATGTCGAGCTGTTCCTTTTCGATCATTTCCGCGCCTTCGTGATAGACTTTGCCTTTGAATGAAGGATGATTCACCGGGAGAAGCGCGCGGCGGTCCTCGCGGCGGTCCGCAATCGCAACCACTTCGACATCGGGATGTGTCAGGTAGCCTGCCAGATGCCCGCTTCCCATTCCAAGCCCGATGACACCGGCTTTAAGTTTTTCTGCCATAATTTGTGTTCCTTGTTGTTATGCGTCTAAAAACTGAATAAAGGTGCATTTCCAAATACACCGTTCACATACATGCAGGATGGAAACGGGACGGGAAAACCCGTCTCCGCCGTGATTACTCCGCCAGCTTCGTTTTGATCTCCTCAAGAGGCTCGACGCAGGGACAGGGTATTTCCCTGACGATGCGCGGAGCCGCCCATTTTGCGGCATTGACAAGAACTTTTCTGATATTCCTGTCATAGAAGATCGGGAAGGTTTCATGCCCCGGAGCGAAATAGAAGATTCTGCCGTAGCCTCGTTCGAACGTGACGCCGCTGCGGAAGACTTCGCCGCCTTCGTACCATGTGATGAACACGACGTCCTTGGGCGTCGGGATGTCGAAACGTTCGCCGTACATCT
>DXVA01000145.1:2814-10463 GCA_019408975.1 Lentisphaeria bacterium
TGCGGGAGTTCGAAGTGTTCGGGAAGCCCTGCCGCAATCGGGTGCGCCGGCTCAATGTTCCAGATGCGCTCCTTTTCCCCGACTTCGCGCCATTTGAGATTGCAGGTCGTACCAAGCATCTTCATGAAGATTTTGGACTTGTGCCCGGAGTGAAGAACAATGAGCCCCATGCCTTCCTGAACACGTTTCTGAACGCGGTCGACGATCTCGTCCTTGACTTCGCCATGCGCCATGTGCCCCCACCAGAAAAGAACATCGGTCTTATTCAGAAGTTCCTGGCTGAGCCCGTGTTCTTCATCCTTGTCAAGCCACGCATAGCTGACGTCGAAAGCTCCGTCTTCGAGAAGCGCCTCGCCGACCGCGACATGGATTCCCTGCGGATATGCCTTTTTGCAGGCTTCATGCTGAAGTTCATGGCGGTACTCGTTCCATACGGTGACATTGATCTTCCTGTCCATCATTGCCTCTTTGTTTTTGTTGGATATCTTTGTTTTGTGACGATTGTTTTCTTTCTTTATTTTTAATTTATTAGCTTGAAAAAGAGTTTCAAGAAGTTATAAATATACAAAATGTGATATTAATGTTACAATTTGTGAGGATTGCCGTGGGAAATTACGAGGATATCCGACTCTGGTCGGTGCGTTTTCAGCTGCTGAGGCCGATGGAGACACTTCCGGTGCCTTATGAAGTCGTACTGGAGAAACAGGTCTCCCCCACCTACCATCTGGAGGGGCGCGGACGTCCGCAGGATCACGCGCAGATTGTCTGCACCATATCCGGCGAAGGAGCGTTCCGCCACAAGGAAAAAGTTTACAAGCTGACTCCGGGCATGGCATTCATGGCGCAGCTCGGCGATCCCGATACCGCTTATTATTATCCGGGGCACGCGACGGAACCGTGGCTTTTTCTATGGATTTCATTCGACGGTTTCCGCTCCGTTGAAATCATTCATGAGATGAACGAACGTTACGGTTATGTATTCCGCCTGCCGCTCGACACGGGCTTCGTGAAGCACCTGGAAACATACAGGAGCCAGCGCGGCACCATACGTTTCGTGACGCCGACGGAAGGTGCGAAGATTGTACACGACGCACTGGCGAGCCTCGGCGACACGATTGAACGCCCGGAAATGCTTTCGCGCCGAAGCGAACTGGTCCGCGCCGCGCAGGAGCTGATTACGACACATCTGGACCGTTCCCTTGATCTGGAGGCGATCGCAGGCGAACTTCACGTTTCACGCGAGCACCTGAGCCGTGTCTTCACGGCACAGACGGGAATCAGCCCCGGCGCATTTGCGACACAGGAGCGGATGCACCTGGCGGGGCGTCTTCTGCGCGACCGCAATCTGAACTGCAAGGATATCGCCGCACGGCTCGGATTCGAGTCCGCCAGCAGTTTCGCCCGCGCGTTCCGGGCGCACTACAAAGTCAGCCCGACCCAGTATCTCAACAGTTAGAAAATCACCAGTTGAAGAAAAGAGCCTCCTCCACGGAGCCAACCGTCAGTTCATAGGTTCTGGCGTCGAGGTGACGGTACGCCTTATTGTCCGGCAGACGGCACCGGGACACCAGTTCCAGTTTCAACGTGACCGGCGAAGTGATTTTCAGCATCGGCATTCCGGGCGCTTTTCTCACCGCCTCCATGCTCTTTTCTGTAATCAATGCTCTGGTCTTTTCCAGCGACGGCATCCGTGCGCCGTTGCAGGAAAACCCTTTTTTGACCTGGCATGTGACGACTTGAGGGAGCCAGTCCCGCGCTTCCAGACAGGTCTTGTCGTCGCCTGAAACCATGATGACCGGAACCCCGTGTTCCGCGGCGATTGCCGCGTCTATGCCGATTTCCCCGGCTTCGCGTCCGTTCAGCCACGCATGCTGCCAGCCTGCGGAACTCATGGTGTGTTCGCAGACAGCTCCGATGGTACCGCCTTTTGCATGATATCCCAGCAGGATCAGCCCGGCGCTCCCTTCAATGTCGGCAAAACGTTCACCGGGAGTGTCGCCGTCGATCAGGTCGGCGCGCGGGTCGATCATGGCACGGGTCACATTGAACCCGCCGCCGTGGCAATCCTTCACAATCACTTCCGTCGCCCCGCCCTGAAAACATCCCTCCACACATGCGTTGATGTCGCCTGCCATCAGGGCACGCCCTTCAGCGACCAGGTCCGGGCGGTTTTTCGAGGCGCTTACATAGCTTGAACTGCTGATGCCGCTGATTCCCTCGATATCGGTCATAATGTAAATCTTCATTTCTCTGTTCCCTTACCTGGCGGGCATTTGAAAAAGTGCCTCATTGCCTTTTTTATAATCCATGAACTCCTGATTGTTCACCGGCTTTTTGTTTTCCCACAGTCCGAACCGCCAGCAATCCGCTTTCGGGTCGAGCGTAAAGCGAAAATCCATGATGTAAATTTTCCCGAACCATACTCTTCCCGCCAGGATTCCTTTCCAGTCCACAGCCATGAAACAAGGGCCCTGCGCTTTCGGTGTATTGGATGGCTCGAACGCCTTGTCATACATTATGAAGGAGGCATCCGCAGGGGCAAGCTTCACCCATGCCGTGTTTCCGGGAGATGGAATGATTCGTGCGGGAGTCTGTATCTCCCGCTGATAACGGTCGTCCCGTTTGCCCCCGTTGGGAACGCTGTAGGACGGGTAGACCGAGAACGCCAGCTCGGCGCGTTCGACCGTTCCTTCCGACGCAGGGTCTTTGCGCCACTCCATGAACAGCATCGGGGACTGCTCCGTCATATAAAAACGAAGCGTCATCCTGATGCCGTCGAAGTTGTAAAGAGCATCGACTCCGGCAATGCCGTCGCGGCTGAATGTTTCGATGGACTTCGGTTCCAGTTCGACGCTGCTGATGCCGTTGACCGTCAGCCGTGTGAAGTCGCGCGATACGAAGCCCTGCCAGAAGACCGGTTCGGGAAGTCCGACCAGAACTTTGCCCGGGCTCTTTGCCGTCGGCTTGACCCACTGGAAGTAGACCAGATATGCGTTTGCGTCATTGCGGATCGAAAAGTATTCCGCCCTGCCGTAAAGTTTGCTCGAAGCGTGATAGCTGCGTTTGACCTTTTCCGCCATCGGAGCGGCAGCCCATGCCGTTCCCATCAGAATTGCCATGCCGAAAATCAGTAGTTTTTTCATTGTTCAGTCTCCTTTCCCCATGAATTTGAATTTTCCCCATAATGAATGGTTGTGATTGTTGCCCATCGTAATGGAATACCCGGAGTATTCCACGGGCTTTTTATCCTCTCCGAGTTTATTGTTGACGAGATTGCCGAACCAGGTCTGGTAAGCTCCGGGCGCTTTCCTTTGATGCATGCCGCCGAACGGGATGAACAGCTCGACGGTCCAGCTGTTTTCCGTAACGGACACGGCGCGCTTTGCTCCTGCACACTCCCATTTCGCATCCAGCCCGGCTTCCATGGGCTTCTCCACTTTATAGGCGTCGCTCCAGTCATTGCCGGGGGAAACCGCGAACTGGTAATAGACCTCCTTTTCCGTTCCCGGCGAAAGGAAGAATTCGATGTTGTCGCTTCCGAACCAGACATCCCCTTTGTTGATGACGGGTTTGCCGGAGCAGGTGAAGGCGAGATAAACTCCGTTTTTATCCCAGAGCATTCTTCCCTGCGGCTTCGACGGCAGTTCCGCGCCGCCTCCCTTTGCATCCTGCATCGGAATCACGCCTGCACGACTCCAGACTTTTTCATCCAGTTTTCCGTCAATCGCAATCCGGTCGTTCCTGCCGAGCTGTTTCACCTCATACACGGGAATCACGAGCGAGGCGTAGGCGCGTGCGGCAGTAAAATCCTTCTGCCACGGCGCGGCGAAAAACTCCACGCGCTGACGCTCGATGCTGCCGGGCGCGGTTGCGGCGAGCGCTTCTTTCAGATACGCCTCCAGGCGGTCGATCGTGGGAACATTGTAGGCGCGGTAGAGACGGTCCGGGGTAACGTTCGTGTTTGCAACAGAAATCGGTTCCCTGTTAATTCCGGCGATATAAACCTTTTCCCACCGTTCCACGAGCAGACTGTAAAACGCCTTGAGGGCGGCTCCGGCTTTTTTGCCGTAAAGTTTTTCCCAATGTTCCTCCAATGCGGCATCATAATCGAAATCGGGATTCCAGAATGCGCGGTAGACTGCATAGTAGGAGTAGTAATAGTTCCAGCGAAGCCCGGATGCGTCAAAGAAAAGCCCGTCGCGGGAGAGCCATGGACGGATGCAGTTGATGTAATCGCGCATATAGCGCCCCTGAATCGCCTGTGTGAACGCCGTTCCCTGCGCCCCGTAAGTCCACGCTGTGACCTGCCGTTTGCCGAGCACGTCATACCAGCCCTTGAAGATCTCCTGCCACTGTCTTCGGGAGGCTTCGGCTTTGCTCATGACGATTCTGCCGGAACAGACCTGAACATCGATGTTGTCGGGAATGTTTTTGCAGACGACGGGCGGCAGGGTATAGTTATGGTATGCCAGCACTCCGAGGCGTTTGCCGGGCAGTTCCTTTTTCAGTTCATTGCCGATCCATGTATAGAAATTCACGTAAAGATCGGACAGCATTCCGGCGCGATTCCCGCGGCGCGATGCGGGAAAGAGGTGTTTGTTTTTCTCGCTGATCAGGTCATGAACGAAAGTGTCCGCCTGCCCGAACAGGACATATTCCGAGTTCGGCGGATACCAGGTGCGTTTGCCGTCGCTCCACGGTGCGCGCCATCTGCCGTCCGTATCATAATATTTTTTGAACGCCTGTACGAGAAGCTTCGCCAGCTCAGGATTGGTGATGTCCATCAGATTTCCGATATGCGTCGCCGGATTGTAATACTGATATCCTCTGGTGTCGGTGAAAAAAATCGTATTCTTCCTGTCGGGATAAGCCGCCAGGAGAAAATGCGGGTCAGGGGTATGGCAGACGTCATTGAAACGTGTGGACATCGCCATGCGCCATGCAAGATCGAACCGGTTTTCATTTTTCACGCCTTTCCACGGCATTCCTTTCCGGAAGTCCAGATTATAAGCGTAATTGTAACGGTTGCGGAAATACGGCTCATCGGTATATGAGAGAGGCTTCACCGTCAAGTTCGCGAGTTTCGGGGCGACGATTCCGATGCCCGGATAATAATAGCGGACTCCCAGGACGCGTTCGATGAAATCATACGCTCCGTTGAGCGTGCCGTTGATCCGGTAACGGCTCCAGTCCATGGAGTTGTAAGTACCCGGAACCAGCGAACCGTCATGTCCGGCGATCACGATGCCGCGGTCGAAGCTTTTCACGAGGAACGCTTCTTTTGGAAGCTCCAGCGGTTTCAGCCCGAGCCGGTCCGTCAGAGAACTTTTTCCCACGGCAATGACATACGGCGCTTTTTCCGCCGCTTCCGAACCCGCATCCACGACTTCCGGTTTTTGCCCGGTCGTTCGTTCCAGTGCGTCCGTCAACGCCTCAACCGCCAGCGTGATCGACCGCCAGTGCCGGGGCGTGTCCTTTTCCGCCTTTTTGTCTACGGCGATTACAAAATTCAATTTACCGTCTTTTATCAGCGGAATGCCGGCGTGTTTCGGCGTTTCCCCGAATTTTACCGGGTTCAGCGCCGGGTTTGCATACGGCTCCGGCGCGGCGGAAACCGCCAGTGCGGCAAGAGCGCAGCCAAGAAACAGCAGTGCTTTCATCTGTATCATTCTCCTTTTGATTGAATATTTATGAATTTACTCTCCAAACCAGAATAACGCATCTTTTGTCCAGTGCGACGGCATTGTCATACTCCAGACGATACGTGCACGTGTAATATATTCCACATGACCATCGAGGAATACGCCGTTCAGCCCGTTGCCGTGGCGACCAACTCCCATGTGTGCTGCGCCCTCAAAGAAATAACGCCCCTTTCCCGTATATGGTGCGGGATCATATCCTCCTGCTGTTAATTCTCCATATGCCCACCCCCCTGAAGTGTTGAACGCATTGTATTTGGTATCTGCCAACATTGCTTTTTTAGAAGGAGATTTTACTTTTGCCAAAGTTTTTACAGCCAGACTTCTGTAAGGTTCGCCACCGCTAGAACTGTAGAGATGACCTCCTATATTGAATTTGTTCAAACCATAATGCAAAAAGGCAAAACAGTCAACGTCAGTATTCAATGCCGGACATTTCAAGATACCTCTTCGGAATTTCTCCGGTATTGTATCCATACCTCTATTCGATGGATTCTGTATGGTTATTTCACTGTTGGAAATACCCCAGTAGGAAGCAGCCAGATGCGCCCATGTAATCGTTCCGTGTTCATATCCAACGAAGCCACGGTTATCATAGCATGCATCGGTCAAGTTCATCTGATAAGGCAGAATAATGTCGTTGTGATCCATGGCATAGCTGATCAGCCCGGCGCCGACCTGTTTGATATTGCTCTGGCAGGCTGCGCGTTTTGCCATGCCGCGTGCTTTGTTCAACGCCGGCAGGAGCATCGCCGCAAGAATCGCGATGATCGCAATCACGATCAGAAGCTCGATCAGTGTGAAAATTCTCATTTTCACCCTCGAAGTAAGAACAGAAGAACAGGGAACACGAAAGGAAGAAGTAGGGAAACATTTGAACATTTGAACATTTGAACAATTCAACAATTGAATGAAGAAAGAAGAAACAGGATCAGGAGAATGGCGATGTTCTGCCCTGTCCTGCTGACGGAATGAAATACCAATTTTACAACTTTTCCTCATAAGAAGCTTGATCAGTGTGAAAATTCTCATTTTCGCCCTGGAAGCAAGAACAGAAAAGCAAGGAACTCTGAAGCAAGAAGGAAAAATAAGGCAGGACCGGGATTGACTTCTGTCTGAGTGGAATGCCCTCTTTAAGATTTTCATCATGAAAATCCTGATTAACGTACATGATGCGGAAATACTGCATAAATGCTGACTTCTGCCGTGTCTCATTTTCATCCTCTCTTTTCTTTAGTTCCGTTCTATCAATGTTCCCGGGCAAAAACGCTCACCGGGGGAAAAATCGTCGGACAACAGCAGCTTCACCGCATCGACAGCCATTTCCCGGCGCGGATAGGACATGCCGGACAGACGCGGAGAAAAACGGAGACAGTCCTGATTGTCATAAGCATAAATAATCTTTACGTTTTCCGGCAGTCCGAGATTCGCCTGAAGCGAACTCCCGTAATTCCAGCTCACTCCCTCCGCCTGAAGGAAGATCAGCGCATCGAACGGATTTTCCCGGTAAGCGCGAGCAAATTCCTCCGGACGGTAGCCCGCTTCACTCATGACAATATAATTGCGGTAAGAGTTCCCGTATTTTTCCAGAATGTTTGAAACGCCGGTGATCGACGGATATTCCGGTTCCTCCATGTACTCCCTGTAAACGGTGAGGGCGATTCTGGAAAATCCCTGTTCCAGCAGATGCTCCGTCAATGTCTCATACCCCAGACGGTTCCGGTAGGTGAAGATCGCCCATTCATCCGCGAAGCGCAGCGTCATGTTCCGCCAGAATTCCTCGCCCTGTATCAGCGCAACGCGGCATCCCCGCCGTGAAAGCTCCGCCAACGGCACCATGAACCACGGCGAAAGCGCCAGAATCCGGGAGGAGGAATCGAATTTTTTCAGCCACGGCCATTCGATCTTATTCGGATCGTTCGCTTTGGAAACCGGCAGAATCTCCACCAT
>DXVA01000146.1:0-2335 GCA_019408975.1 Lentisphaeria bacterium
AGGCTCAAATAGGGTGGTTAGAATGACGATTTCAAAGAATTATGGGACGGCACTGGAATTTTGAAGCTTATTGAGAATAATATCCCTTTACAAATCAGTTGCCCGATAATGAAACAAAATAAAGATTGTTATGATGATGTTATAAAATGGGCACAAAAGTATAAGATTCATGTCGGAGATGATTATGCCATTATAGCCCAATACAATCATACAACACAAAATTTGGGGTGCCGCCTAGCAGTTAATGAAATTGAAAGAATTATCAACAATAAAATTACGGATGATGCGATGTACTTAGAGCGGATTAGAATCGCAGCAGAAAAGAGAAAAAATGTTACGCCTAATGATTTTGTTTGCAGTGTTTGCCATTCTTCTATTTGCGTAGCAGATAATGGGAATGTATATCCATGTGCTGGCTGGCAGGACTATGTAGTTGGTAATATAAAAGAAACTCCTCTAAAAGATATTTGGAATAATTCTGAAAGGGTGCAATATTTAAGAGAATTACGTAATCGAGATTTTCCTAAATGTGTTCTGTGTCCTGATAAAGATTTTTGTAACATGTGTATGGTTAGAAACGCAAATGAAAATCCGCTCGGAGATCCACTAATTGTCAATGAATATTTTTGTGATATTGCAAAGCTGAACAGAAAAATATTTGAGCGGTAGTATCCGAGGGGATTGTCTTTTCGGTTTTCTGCACTACATTTTCCATGGTCTGTTTTCCTTTCTTTGATTAAGTTTATGGTTAAACGTAATCAATCAGAAAACAGACCGCTTTTCAATCAACCTCTTTCTAAATGTGCGCAATTTTCCGGGCGTTATCAGATGTTTCCCTGGCGGATGTCAAGGAATTCAAATGCGGGACAAGTCCCGAAGGAGAAGAAATGATGCGGCCGCTATCGGCTGAGATGGGAATGGAATTCCTCCGCAATATCCGCCATTCTGGCAAACTGATAATTGGCGGACAATAATTCCAGTTTTCGATAAGTGGATTTCAGATTGACATAACTTTTGAAATGCCTGAAAAGCGACATTTGAAGTCTGGGATGAGTCGGATCAATCTCCCTTGGATGTACGTAGATGATCAACGGGAGATTTTTTGCTGCCAGTCGATTTATTCCCCATTGAATTGCGTGCCAAGGGGCCAGCCTCAGATATCCTCCACCGAACAGGCTGATCCGCTTTCCCATGAGTTCAACTACGGACTGTGGGATTTCCACCAGACAGCCGGCCGGCGTTGGAATTTCGTAAGGTCCCAATTGTGCGGAACGCATGCCGCCATGCCCTCTTGCGGCAGGAAAAACGCTGGAATCATATATGAAACCAGCGGAGCGGATTTCCTCAAAGGCCCAGTCCGTGTCACACGTAGTGCTGAATCCGGCTGCACGGAATCCCAAAACCGGTTTTGAGATGATATTTTCCAAAATATCCTTTCCTTTACGGATGTCTTCCCGAAATCTTTTTTTGCCGACTTGAAATGCCAGAAGATGAGCATACCCATGAGATGCAATTTCATGCCCCTCCTCGGCGGTTCTTCTGACCAAGTCGGGATATTTTTCGGCGAAATACCCCAGCCAGAAACAAGTAGTTTTTATGTGGTATTTTTGAAACAGTTCCAGCATACCTTCCAAATTATCAGGAAGACGGCTTTCCTGTTCGCTCCACTTTTCGAGCGGTATTTCACCTGGTATATCCAAAATGTTGAACCACTCTTCAACATCAACCGTCATGGCTGCCTTTAACATATTTTTACCTCACATCAAAATCGGAAAGATTGATCTTCCAGTTGGACATGGAACAATAAATGGAAGCCGGAGTTTTGTTTTCTCCCATCCCTGCGACAATCATCTGCACTTTACGCGGCAAAAAGCGGTGGGGAATTCGCAAGATGGATCCAAACGGCAATCTGCCGCTCGGGTAAGCGATCAGACCGGCATTGTTTTTCACCTCGAAAGCGACTTGTAAGAATGCCGTATAGAAATTCTTTCCGGTAAGCGGAGCAATGTCAACAATATATGCGATAGTGCCGAATGATTCCTCGAAAAGAGTGTAGACCGCTTCCCCACCTTTGAACCGGATGAAATGATGCCGCCGGTCATACCTGTTCTTGCGAAAATCCGGAGAATCCACCTTTTCGACAGGATATGTGATTTTCACCGATGATGCACCAAGCCTGCAAATTTTTACAAGAGCAATGGAAAAGTATCGCAGGAAATTCAAATATCGGGGCACTCTTTTTATTTTCCCCAAAGCTAACGGGAGGATATAGAATTCCAGAAACCCCATGGGATATCGTTGTAAAATATCTATATTATACTGAAAAGCGTTATCG
>DXVA01000146.1:2345-10420 GCA_019408975.1 Lentisphaeria bacterium
GCCATACAGAAGCTGACAGCCGTCCTCTTTGGCCAGACCTTCCGTCAAAGCCGCCATATCGGCAACAGCAAAGGGCCCCAAGCCGGCTTCCGGGCTGACTATGGTATCGACACTGAGTCCGAAGATCTGTTTTGCACCATTCACGGTATATTCATAAGGAACAATGCAGTAGTTGGCCAGAATCTTATGATCTTTTTCGTAAATGCAATGATAGGAATGCCTCCTGCATGTTCCGAAGAACTGGCGGTTGAAATGTTCGAAGCTCTTTTCTTTGTGGAAAACTTGAAAGAAAAGATCACAGATCCCCTTTTTTTGTTGATCCGTGAGTCGATCTGTTGTACAAGTGATAAAATTGCTCATCTTCTTTAAAGTGCGGTATAACCGCCGTCGACAGTTAAACTGATTCCCGTAATGAATGCCGATTCCGAAGAAAGCAGGAACGCGACGGCATTCGCGACATCCCGGGGTGCCCCCAGGCCAAGCGGTTGTCTCTTTTTCTGCTGCTCCAGTCTCTCTTTCGGGAAAAGTGCAGTCATCTCCCGTAACATGTCGGTCTGGATGAATGACGGAGAAATGACATTGGCTCTGAACCCTTTGTCCGCAAGTTCAACAGCCAGGGATTTTACCGTTGCGTTCAGGGCTCCTTTGCTACCCGCATAAACCGATACCCCCCCACCACCACACACACAGGCGGCAACAGAGGAGATGGCGATAATGCTTCCGCCATCGCTGTGATTTTTACGGATCAACTGCCTTACGAGCAGCATGAAGGAAAAATAATTGATCGTAAACACCTCCTGCAAGGAAGAGAGCGTCGTTGTTTTCATCGGGAAAACTGGGGCGATTCCCGCCGCATGAACCAGCCCCGTCAGCTTGATTCCATCAAGACACGCTTTCTCAAAGATAAGAGAAACGGCCTCCTCCGGGCGCAGCAGATCCGCGGGAATGGCAAGATGCCCGCTTCCCGGCAACCCGCGTCGGACCGCTTCCAAGGCGGCCGCATCCCGGGCGACCAGAACAAGTCGGGCCCCTTTCGCGGCACAGCATTCCGCACATGCACGGCCGATCCCACGAGAGGCACCCGTAATCAGAATTTTCTGGCCGGAAAGATTCATTTCATCTCCTCGAAAATATCATTGACCGTCCGGAAACTGCGGAGTTTGGTCACTTCAAGCTTGATATTCATCTCGGCTTTGAACAAGGCGATCAAGCCGAGCATATTCATGGAATCCCAGTGAAGTTCTTCCAGTCTTTTTTCCGGAACGATTTCCGATTCATCCACTTCAAAAAGTTCGGCGAGGAGTTCGATTTTCTTTGAGTTGTCCATTTTTGGGTTCCTTCATTTGCTTTATTTAAATGTGAAGTATTGTCGCTCCATAGGAATAACCGACGCCGAATCCGGCAAGCAGGATTTTATCTCCGGCTTGTATCCGGCCGGATTGAAAAACATCCGCAAGGGCAATGGGAATCGTGGAAGACACGGTATTGCCGGTTTCTCTCATATTGAGATAGAAACGATCTTCCGGAATTCTGATGAGCTTTCTGAGAAAGTTCAAAATATAGGAATTGGCCTGATGAAAGATAAACAAATCAATTTCATCCTGCCGTAATTGATTCTTTTCCAGCGCCATGTTGACAAGGGACGGCACTGCCTCAATTGTAAAATTGAAAATTTCCGGTCCATCCATGAAGATGTAATTGTCCTGACAAGACCGGCAGCCGTAGGTTTCCTCTTCGGAAACTGCGGGACACCTCAGGCCGCCGTTCCTGATCCGGAGATTTTCGGCTCCGGCACCATCGGTTCCCAGGACGAATTCACCTATTCTGCGGCTATCCTCAATTGTCAGAACTGTCGCTGCGGCTGCATCTCCGAAAATCGAACGATTCGCTTTGTCATGGCGACTGATTCGTTTGGTATATGCCTCCGAAGTCACCAGGAGTACGTTTTTCGCAATCCCCGCGGACAGCAGCCCCCTGGCCAGCGCGAGACCGTAAATAAAGCCCGAACAGCCAAGATTATAATCCAGAGACCCGGTTGTAGTCGGGAGCCCCAAACGCTTTTGGAGCAGAGAAGCATTTCCCGGAAGAATAAAATCCGGGTTTTGAGTGCAGACCAGTAAGAAATCGGTATCTTTCCTCAGGCCAGGGTGATCCGAAAACAATTTCCGGCATGCCTGTTCCGCAAGATCCAGAGGAGTTTCATCCGGCCCGGCAACATGCCGGGAGACAATACCGACTTTTTGTTCGATTTTCTCCGCAGTCCATTCCGGAAATTCCTTTTCCAAATCGCCATTGGTTACTGCTTTTTCGGGAAAATAAGTTTGAATCAACATTTCTCAATCTTTCTGTTATGGCTGGTTCTCTAAAAATAGTCATCACTACGTATTTTCGGCGGCAGGCAATAAAGATACTCCCTCCCAGAAGATTTCACCTTCATACAGAACCAGACAAAGCCGGAATTGTACACCCTCGCCGATTTCCTGTTCCGTAATTCTTAAATGGTACAGGCACTCCTCTCCGGAAGCCAGGCGGTAATGGGCGGCGTCCCGGTATGCGACGAACCGTCCCGCGTTATTATAGGTATAAAACGAGATTCCGAACCGTGTTTCAGGACGACCATGAACCAGAAAGCTCAACTCATACTTCCCTTTGGGCAGCATTCCATGCGTAAACACGATGAAACGACTCCGGCCGGACAGCCGCAGCGCATGTTTCCCAGTAAGCTCCGAGATGTGCAGCTCCGCTTCGACCGCATTTACATTGCTCACGCGGGATTCAAATCCCCAGCCCGCAGGAAACTGCCAGTTCGGACGGGAGTAGAAAGAAAGTCCCGGGGACTGGAGCGTCTGTAGAAACGGCTGGAAATATTTTTTTTCTTCAACTCGTTCAAAATGACCATTGAAGAGCATTTCCCGCTTATTCTCATACCCGAATTGTTCCATATCACTTCCTGTCACAATCTTCCATGGAATCGGGCCCGGTAAATACCGATAGAGAGTCAATCGCTTTTGGCGCCGGTTGTCCTGAAAGCAGGAAGCCAGCATACTCCATTCCCGTTCCGAAACTCCCAGCGATTCCGCAGTGATCGGTGGAGCATCCCTCTTTTCGTCAACAAAGAGGTAAAGGGCGTCACCGAAATTGCGGTGGCGTTTCAACAGATCCGAGATTTCGGAGGCATTCCTGTCAATCACGTCGTCCTTCCCATAAAACAAGGTCGGCAGACCGGAGTAATAACCAATCCGCTTCACTTCCTTGCCGTAGGTCAAAGCAAGGGGAGATTGAAAACACGCCGAATCACGGCGGGCAATGTCGGCACACTCACGCAGATATCCCTCATAACGGTTAAAACGAAAATCTTTGCCGAGACAGACGCAGACCAGGAGCAGTAGCAGGCTCCTGGGCAGAAAAGGCTGAAACTTTTCCGGTACCATCGCCAATCCCGGCAGCTCTTTCACATGAAAGCACAGATAAGAAACAAAAATCACCGTCGGATAGATTAAGATGGAAGCATAGCGTCCCGAGCCGATCTCCACCACCACGCGCCAGAAGATCAGGAAGAACAGACCGCTGCTCACAAGCCAGAACAGGCGGTCCCGTCTGGCACGGCACAACCAGAGAAACAACAGGATTCCCAAAAGGGCACAGACGGCAAGCGGCTCGAAAAGGCAGCGCGGAATCGTCGTGAAAAAAGTCGATATCATCGGACTTGCTCCGGTTTTTCAACGGGACAGACTTGGGAGACCATCTTTACCACTTTGTCGGAATAGATTTTGCAGTAGGAGAACGGGACTCCCATAAACCAACTCGCCAGGAAAAATGCGGAGAGAACTCCGCCGCTGAAAATTGCAAACTGCTTCAGTGCCATACGGCAATTCTGTATCTTAAAACATACGCTCCCGGCCAGATAACAGAAAGTCAGCGGCAGGAATTCCAGGGATTCAAACCGGGACAAAATGGACAGTCCAAGAAAGATTCCTCCAACTCCCCAGAAAAGGCTGCTCCCCTTTCGGACCGCTTCCAACAGAAAACACAACACACACCCGATCAGAAATAAATAAGTCGTGTCGCGCTGAATTTCAATGGAAAGTTCGATCAACGTCGGATGAACTGCAGCAAGAAGGGCTGCACCGAGCGCAAGGGAACGATCTCCTGTCACGGTCTTCGCCATACGATAAACAACCAATGGAATCAGAGAACCTAAGGCAAGATTGAGACCGATTCCGGCGACCTCGACGGAAAGACCGCATTTCACCAGCAATAGAACAAGTCCCACCGGCAAAGGCGGAATCCAGCAATCCGGCCAATACCGCAATACTCCTGAAAAATCACCTTCCGAAAACCACGCGGAAGTGATTTCTGCATACGCAACTGCATCCCGCGACAAGGTCGGCTCCATATACCAGCAAAACAACCGGAGCAACAGGGACAGCAAAAAAACTCCCCCCAACACTAAGCAACGGGAAAAGAGTCCCTCTGATTGCTCAGTTTGAGCTATAATCGTTTTCTCAGTCATCACGTTCCTCCACAGAGGTTCTACCCATGAGCTTGGCAAGAAGGATTTCACGGATGAAAATTGGAATTGTCAGGTATCTTCTGAACCGGGTTGGTTGTTTCAGCAGACGATAAAGCCATTCCAGATTCAGTCGCCTCCAGAAAAGCGGGGCACGTTTCACGGTTCCGACAATGGTATCAAGCGTTCCACCAATTCCCTGACAAAGTTTTACCGTCGTCAGTTTCCCCGCATAAGCGGCCATCCACTCTTCCTGCCGAGGACTGCCGAGCGCAATAAAAAGGATATCGGCTTGGGAAGCATTGATGCGTGTCACCAACTCTTCCATCTGGTCCGGATGAACAAATCCATTAGCGCGCCCTGCGATCCAGATTCCTGGGTAACGCTTTTCCAAAATTTCACAGGCTTTGGCATTGACCTCCTCCGAAGCACCATAAAGAAAGAGCCGCCAACCATGCAACGGTGCCTCGCGGCAGATATTCTGCATCAGATCAGCTCCCGCAACCCGGTCGGCTTTTACGCCGTAAAGGAAACGCAATGCTTTGATAATTCCAATTCCATCTGGAATCACGAGTGCAGCCGATTCAAAAAAAATCAGCAGAAATGAATTGCGTCGCAAGACTACTGCCTTTTCCGGCCCCATTGCCAGAATAAAGCCTGTCGGATTGTTGTTCCGTTCTACATAGGCTGTTATAAACTTCAAAGCATTCTGCATATTGATATCGTCAACAACCGTATTCAGTATTTTGTACCGTATTATTTTCATTTTTGATTCTATCCTATTCTTGGTTATGCAAATTGATCAAGCCAGTATTTTGTTGTCAGCAGCAGAAAAATCTGGCGCTCGCGATTAAAACCTTTCCGATGTAGCAGAATATTCTTCTTCACCTCTTCTATGTCGAAATAACGGGAAAAGGCGGAATTATCATCCAGGAGGATTTCCTGAAGCAACTTGGATTTCTGAAACCATTCTCCGGTCGGAGACTGAAAGCCTTTTTTGGGGCGATGAACAATTTCCGGCGGCAGCACCTGTTCGGCAAAACACTTATGAATCCGTTTCCCTTTTCTCCAGCATAAGCGGCTGCTTCCGGGAAGAGACTCAATGTAACGGACAAGCGGCAGATCCAAAAGCGGAACCCGGCATTCCAAAGAATAATGCATCGTGATCTTATCTGTATAAAGCAGTAAGTCATCTGCCAGATTCATTCTGGCGTCAAGCGCCATCATGCGTTCCACAGGGCGTTTCTTTTTTGACAACTGCAGATCGGCATACCGTTGCCGGTAAACTTCTTCTGCAACGTGTTCGCTGATTCCGGTCAGCCTGCTGATCTCATCAGGAGAAAATACTTCGGATTCAGAGATGAAACGCCGAATATCCTCACGAATGGCGACTGATTTCAATGCCCGTTGCAACTGGGAATTGCGGAACCGGCAGTTTCCGAGCAGACGGCCTGCACCCACAGCGAACCAGAAAGGCAGTTTTTCATATAGTAATTCCCCCTGGTAACGGGCATAACCGCCAAGCGGCTCATCCGCTCCCTGACCGGTCAGAACCACTTTCACTTCGGAGGAAGCCAGTTCCGCAAGTGTTTTCATTGGAATGACCGAGGTGGTTGCCAGGGGTTCTTCCAGAATTGCGATACTTTCGGCAATTCTGGCAAAGAAATCCTTGTCTGAAATTCGTACGACATAATGCTGCATTCCAAACAGACGGGCGGTCTCTGCCGCATCCTGAATCTCATCCTCCCGGTGTTTTCCCGTAAAACCAACGGTAAAGGCCTTGACGGGATGTCCGGCGCATCGGACCGCTTCTCTGGCAACCAAAGCGGAATCCAAACCTCCGGACAACAGAACTCCCACTTCCACATCCGCCATCATCTGCCGCTTCACGGCCTCGGCCAGATGAGTCTGATACTGTTCCACCTGTTCGTCAAACGGCAGACTGCACTCCTCCGGTACCGGAGCGGCATAACACACACACTTGTTTTCTTCGGGGCGATTCAAGTCGATACACAGGTAATGACCAGGGATGACCTTTCTGATTTCCCGGAACAGGGTACCGGGACTCGGGACATAACGCAAACGTAAAAGTGTCGCGAGTGCCTCCTTTTCGATATTCGGCCGTATCATTTTCAACAAGGGGCGCATTTCGGAGGAGAATCCCAGCTGTGATCCCTGCTGAAAGAAATAAAGCGGTTTGACCCCAAACGGGTCCCTGGCCAGAAACAGCTGCTGCTTGACCGTATCGAGGAACGCAAAGGCAAAAATACCATTGAACTGTTTTACGGCTTCTATTCCCCGTTCCGCGAGGGCGTATAAAATCGTTTCCGTATCGGAATGTCCCCGGAAAGATTTCCGACGGAGCATATTGCGAATGTCAAGATGGTTGTAGATCTCACCATTGAACACGAGATGATAGCGTCCGCATTCCGTTGATATGGGTTGATGTCCAGCCGGAGAAAGATCGACGATCGAAAGCCGGCGATGACCGAAGATTACCTGTTGACCTGCTGTGGCAAATTCATGCATTCCCCAGTCGTCCGGTCCGCGTCTGGCAATCAGATCCAGCAAATCATTCTGAAACGAAAGATTAATACTTCCAAGTATTCCGCACATAATTATTTTCTATTTTTCATTATTTTAGCAGGAACCCCACAAGCAATAGTATAGTCGGGAATATCTTTCGTAACTACTGCTCCGGCACCAATGATTACACCATTCCCGATTTTTACGCCGGGCATGATAATTACATTTCGCCCCAACCATACATCATTACCTATTTCTGGAATAATTCCATTTTTTTCTCCTTGACAAATCATTGGGATCATAAGAGAATGATACTCATGTGTTGCACTTAAAATCACACATCCCGGTGCAATCATTACATAATTACCAATTTTTGCTCCTTGAATAAATGTATGTTCATTTACATGACAGTATTTTCCCAAACTCACATTTTTACCATTCCCAATATAGATGTTGGGTTCCCAATAATTTCCTTTATCAGCTTTCATAATACCAAGTATATGGCAAACATACCAACACCGGAAAGAGTTGAATATTTTACCAAAGCGGGAGTGAGGAAGTTTATTGATAAAACAATAATAAAAGAACAGGGCTATATTTCTCATTGTAACCTAATTTCAACCGCCTATATCTTCGCTCAACGCTCTTAAAAAAGGCATTACAGCCCAACGATAAGAGTCAGCATAGTGCCTTCCTCCTATAAGATCGACTTGAGAGTAGATTCGTCCTTGGTGAAAAAATGTTTTACGGATATTCTGTTCAAGTCTTGCTGCTAGATCGTCTCTCCCTGTTAGTTTTGCCAAGCTCAATGATTCCGCGTTGTCATATAAATCCCATATGATAAAAGATGGTTTATTCTTCTTGTAAAATCGTATGCATAAATTAGATTTTTTATGGATCAGGTTATCCATCCAAAAATGAATTCCTTTTTCTATAACAGATTTCAACTCGGGAAGATCAAGCAGACGCTGTGTTTTTATAAGATTTTTTCAGTGCCGTCCCATAGATCTTTGAAATAGTCATTTTTACCACCTTATTT